>NZ_LFJB01000017.1:0-46816 GCF_006658625.1 Bradyrhizobium sp. UNPF46 | reverse complement strand
GGCGGGCACCGCCGATACATTCACGCCGCGATCTCGGCCATGATCGCATCTTGCCAATGTTTTGTCCGACGGGTCAACGTCACGGTCGCCCGGAGCCCACTGCCGGCACCGCGCGAAAATCACGTGATCGATCAAGGGACATTCTACTGTGCGATGGCGGCTTGCGGCGACATCAGTTTTAAGGGGTGCCCGAATGGTGGAAACGCCCGGATCATCAGCATTCGCGAGCCGGTAGGTTTCCGCGCAAATTGGCGTCGGTTCGATGCCGGAACGGTCGGTCGGCCAACGCGTTGTCTCCCATATAGAAGGAGAACATCATGAGCGTTGAAGGCAAGATCAAGGAAGGCGCGCCGGCTACATCAAGGAAGAGATGAACGAGCACGGCAAGGATCCCGAGAGCCAGCGCAAGGCTCAGGAGGGACGCGATCTTCGCAACGAGGGCCGCATGGAAGACGGCAAGCCCCCAAAGACCACGAAGCCGGGCACCGGCCACTAATCCGATCTGATTCAAACCGCCTCCGGCTGTGTCGGGGGCGGTTTTATTTTTGGAAGCAAAGAGCGCACGGGGCGTTACCCTGAAGCCGCCGTTGTGTAACCCTGACTGAGGAAAGTTCATGTCCAAGAAACCGCTGGCCGAGATCGCAAAGGACATGGCCGGCATCGACATCGCCATTCTTTCGACCCACACCGACAACGGCGAGATCGCCAATCGTCCGATGAGCAATAACGGCGATGTCGCCTATGATGGCACGTCATATTACTTTGCCTATGAGCAGACCCGTACCGTATCGGACATCCAGCGAAATCCGAAAGTCGCGCTCGGATTTTCGTCAGAAGCGGGTCTCTTCTCGAAGGGGATCTATGTCGCCGTCGAGGGGACCGCCGAGCTGATCCGGGACAAGGCCGTCCTCCGACAGCATTGGACCAGCGACCTCGACAAGTGGTTCGACAACGGCATCGACACGCCTGGCATCGTCCTGATCAAGGTGAAAGCCAACCGCGTCACGTACTGGAAAGGCCGTGAAGAGGGCGAGATTGCGCTCTGATCGGTACGATCACAATGCGGCAATTCCTTCAGTGGTTCTTCCGCAATCGCGCAACGGGCGCCATCACCATCGCGCAATGGCCCAATCTTCTGCTTTGGATCGTGATCGTTGCGGGCGTTCTGCTCTGGATCTGGCCTTCCGCAGACAAAGCCAGCGTCGGCTTGACCATCGTCATGAAAGGCGGCCTCATCATCTGGGGCGCGGACGAGATCTTCCGCGGCGTGAATCCCTGGCGGCGCTGCCTCGGCGCCGCCGTGGTGACTTATGTATTCATGACGCTCATGCCGTGAAGCCTGGAAAAGACATCGAGGAGCGTCATGCTCGAACGCGAACGGCGCGTCAGTCCATCGCGTGATCGGCGCCGACGGGAAAATTCTCGGGGATCACGAGGCCGAGCGCCTTGACCGCCTTCAGATTGATGGTCAGCACAGCGCCGCCGCTCCTGCCAAAACGACCGTTCGCGTCTTCGCCGGAGCCCCCTGCCACAAGGCCGGTCATCGTCCCGACATCGCGAGCCGGCGCTCGCGAGGTGCCACGCCCCGCCTCTACGAACGATGTGCGAGCACACATCGTCGGCATCCCGCCAGTGTTCTGCCCGACGGGTCAACTTGATCGCAGCCTCAAATGATGTGGCAATACTTCGAACGTCCCGTGTCGCGTCGCGAAGGTGTCTAGGCGTCGACAATGTTGATTTGCGTCAAGGGAGCGGTCGAGGCATTGCGGGATCCTTGCGCCCTGCCGGCGCGTGCCAATCGAGCCCTTGCGATGACATTGCCAAGGACCTTGCCAAGGACCTTGCCAAGGCAGATCAGATAGGCTTTTTCGCCCCGCCGCCACAATCCACATGGCGATAGGCTTTGGGAGTGAGCGCAGTGAGCGGTTGGACGCGTTGGGTGCCAGGGATCGACACGCTTCGCCACTACGAAGCTGATTGGCTTCGGCGCGATGTATTCGCAGGTCTCGTGCTGGCGACCATGCTCGTCCCGGTCGGAATTGCTTATTCCGCGGCGTCTGGCCTGCCGGGCATCCACGGCCTTTACGCAACGATCGTCCCTCTTCTGGCCTACGCGATGTTCGGTCCGAGCCGCATCATCGTGCTCGGGCCCGACTCGGCGCTGGCTGCGGTCATCCTCGGTGTTATTGCGCCCCTGTCCGGCGGCGATCCGGTACGCGCCGCAATGCTCGCCGCGATGATGGCGCTCGTTTCAGGAGCTGTGCTCATTGTCGCCGGCATCGCGCGATTGGGGTTTGTGACCGAGCTTCTGTCCAAGCCGATACGCTACGGCTATATGAACGGGATCGCACTGACCGTTTTGATCAGCCAGTTGCCGAAGCTGCTCGGCTTCTCGATGCAGAGTGAAGGCCCGCTGAGAGACCTGTGGGCGATCGCCGTCGGGATCAGCACTGGCAAGATCAATTGGGCCGCCTTCGCAGTCGGACTTGGCACGTTGATCGTGATCCTGCTGCTCAAGGACAGCAAGCGACTGCCGGGAATCCTGATTGCCGTCGTCGGGGCGACCGTTGTCGTCTCGCTCCTCGACCTGGGAACGGGTTATGGTGTGAAAGTTTTGGGGCCGCTTCCACAAGGCCTGCCGGCCTTCTCCATACCCTCGATCGACTATAGCGACCTGATCCCCGTGCTGGCCGGCGGGTGCGCCATCGCTCTGGTCTCTTTCGCCGATACCAGCGTGTTGTCGCGAACCTATGCTGCTCGTCTGGGCGACAAGGTCGATCCGAACCAGGAGATGGTGGGTCTCGGCGCCGCCAACCTGGCGACCGGCTTCTTTCAAGGCTTCCCGATCAGCAGCAGCTCCTCGCGCACGCCAGTTGCCGAGGCGGCCGGTGCCCGCACCCAGCTCACATGCGTGGTAGGTGCGCTTGCCATCGCGTTCCCCCTGATGGCTGCGCCAAATCTCTTGCAGCACCTGCCAAGCTCTGCCTTGGCCGCGGTGGTGATCGCAGCCTCAATCGGCTTGATCGAGATTGGCGACCTCAAACGGATCTACCGGATCCAGCGCTGGGAGTTCTGGCTGACGGTGCTGTGCTTCGTGGGCGTGGCCGTGCTCGGGGCAATTCCGGGAATCGGCCTTGCCATCGCGGTCGCCATCGCGGAGTTCCTGTGGGACGGCTGGCGTCCGCACTCCGCGATTCTGGGGCGGGCGCAAGGCGTCAAGGGCTATCACGACATCACGAGATATCCCGATGCCCGCCTGATCCCCGGGCTCGTGCTGTTCCGCTGGGATGCGCCGCTGTTCTTCGCCAATGCCGAGTTTTTCAAGGAGCGCATTCTGGCCGCGATCGAGACATCGCCAACACCTGTGCGCTGGCTGGTCGTCGCCGCCGAACCGGTCACGAGCGTGGACGTCACCGCCTGCGACACCGTTGCCGAACTGGACGAAGCGCTCCACGCCAGGGGCATCGAACTTTGCTTTGCCGAGCTCAAGGATCCGGTGAAGGACAAGCTAAAGCGTTTTGGTTTGTATGCGCAGGTCGGCGAATCCCAGTTCTTTCCAACCATTGGCTCGGCCGTTGCCAGCTATCTCGAAATCAACAACGTGGCGTGGGAGGACTGGGAGGACCAGGTCAAGGTGGGCCGCAGTGTCGAACCGTGACTTCGGGCCGACGCAATGTGCGACCCTGGTTCGTCTCAGGTGCGAACGTCATCCCTGGCCCGCCGGCGGAGCCACATACAGCGTCAGTGCGAACATGGCGTAGACGAAGACCATCAGCGCACCTCATTGAAGCCTTCACCAGCATCCAGAGCAAAGGGTTCTCGCGGATTTCCCTGAACAGAGTCCGCATGTCGGCTCCCTTCATCGATGCGATCACGGGAAGGTCCGCTGACGCGCTACGGATCTGGCTCAATGAGAGGCTGGGAGATGCGTGCCGCCATGCGGCGAGGACATCGCGGGTGACGAAAGCGTGCTGGCGCTCAGCCCCCGCTCACGACCAGCGCCTTGGTGTTTTGCCCGACGGGTCAACGTCATCGCCGCCGCGAATGTCGCCGCAGCACGGTCGGAAAACCCCTTATCGATCAAGGGCATTCTACTGTGCATGGGGTTGTTTTTCGACTTTTTGGTTCGAGCCCCGGAAAAAATTGCGAGAGGTCCTCACCCCGCCTGCAGGGTCTCGGCAATCGCCGCCCCCGCCGCGATCGTGCCGAGCCTGCCACCGACGTCGCGCGTCGCCCTGCCCTCGCGAAGCGCCTTCGCCACCGCCGCCTCGATCGCACGCGCCGCCTCCTCGTAGCGGACAGCGCCGGTCTTCTCTCCGTGCCAGGCGAGCAGCAGCGCAGTCGACAGGATCAGCGACACCGGATTGGCGACGTCCTGCCCTGCGATGTCAGGCGCCGAGCCGTGCGCGGCCTGCGCCATCGCGTAGCGGTCGCCGACATTGAGCGAGCCGCCGAGGCCGAGGCTGCCTGACAGCTCCGCGGTGAGATCGGACAGGATGTCGCCGAACATGTTGGTGGCGACGATGACGTCGAACCGGCCGGGGTTGCGCACCACATGCGCCATCATGGCATCAACGAGGATGTCGTCGACCGCGAGGCCGGGATAATCCCTCGCCGCCGCGCGGCAGATGTCGAGGAACATGCCGTCGCCGAGCTTGAGGACATTGGCCTTGTGCACGATGGTGAGGTGCCTGCGCCGCTTCATCGCCAGCCGGCAGGCAGCGTGCGCGATGCGCTCGCAGCACAGCCGCGTGATCCGTCGCAGCGAGATCACGACGTCAGGTGTGACCAGCAGCTCGCCATTGCCCTGCTCGAGGTTGCGGTCGGCGTAGAAGCCCTCGGTGTTCTCGCGCACCACGACGAGGTCGAAGTCACTGATGCGGCCGGGCTTCCCCGCATAGGTGCGCGCGGGCCGGACATTGGCGTAGAGGTCGAGGTTCTTGCGGAAGTGGCGCGAGGGGTTGATCTCGCCATGTGCCTCGTCCTTGAAGTCGAAGGTCGCGGTCGGCCCCAGGATCAGGCCGTCGGCGGCACGGACGATATCGAGCAGCTCGGGCCGTACGGTGGTGCCTGACAGCTTCAGGCTGGCATGCCCGACCGCATGCTCCTCCAGCCGCAGATTGAGCTGGAAGCGCTCGGAGGCCGCGCGCAGCACGCCCGTGGTCGCGGTCGTAATCTCGGGTCCGATGCCGTCACCCGGCAGAACGACGATTTGCATGGCGATCCCCTGAATTTGCCGTCGCGCCGCGATCATATGCCGGCACGCGGCCACATCGCCTTACCTTCGCGCATACACAGCATGCAAGCATGCGCCTGTGGAAGGCGGTCCCACCGTAGTACATGCCGAATGTCCCTTTTGAGCCGCGCCGCCGGAGCCACGCGTCCACGCAATGACAATCACGTTACCCTCCGCCGCACGCGAGCCCGACCATCCTGTCGCCGATGGACTTCCGGCGGCCCAGCGCCGCTGGGCGATCGCGGCGATCTTCACCGCGCTGGCGATGGCCTCGCTCGACACCGCGATCGCCAACATCGCGCTGCCCGCCATTGCCGCCGATCTGCATGTCTCGCCGGAGCAGTCGGTGTGGGTCGTCAACGTCTACCAGATCGCGCTGGTGGCGACGCTGCTGCCGCTCGGAGCGCTCGGCGAGATCGTCGGGCACCAGCGCATCTATCTCGGCGGCCTGATCCTGTTCACCATCGCATCGCTGCTCTGCGCGGTCGCGTGGTCGCTGGACAGCCTCCTCGTCGCGCGCACGCTGCAGGGCCTCGGCGCCAGCGGCATCATGAGCGTCAACACCGCGCTGGTGCGCTTCGTCTATCCCGGCAGGATGCTCGGCCGCGGCTTCGGCCACAACGCGCTGGTGGTCGCGACCGCGTTCACGTTCGGACCTTCGGTCGCCTCCGCCATTCTCGCGCTTGGCCCGTGGCCGTGGCTGTTCGCCGTCAACATCCCGTTCGGCCTCGTCGCCACCGGCATCGGCTTTGCAATGCTGCCGAAGACGCCGCGCGCCGATCACGGCTTTGACTTTCTCGGCGCGGTGCTGGCATCGGCCTGCCTCGGCCTGTTCATCACCGGCATCGGCAGCGCCGCGCACAATCTGTCGCCAATTGTCGTCGGCGTCGAGCTGGTCGCAGCGCTCGCGCTCGGCTTCGTCCTGACGCGCCGCCACGCCGATCATCCCGCGCCGATGCTGCCGATCGACCTGTTCGCGCGGCCGATGTTCGCGCTGTCAGCGGCGACGGCCGTCTGCTCCTTCGCCGTGCAGGGCCTCGCCTTCGTCTCCCTGCCATTCTATTTCGAGGACGTGCTGGGGCGCTCGCAGGTCGAGACCGGCTTCTTCATGACGCCTTGGCCGCTGGTGGTCGGCATCATGGCGCCGATCGCCGGCCGCCTCTCCGACCGCCACGCGGTCGGCCTGCTCGGCGGCATCGGTCTCGTGCTGCTCGGCCTCGGCATGGCGCTGCTCGCGATGCTGCCGTCCAATCCGGCCATTCCTGATATCATCTGGCGAATGGTGATCTGCGGCATGGGCTTCGGCTTCTTCCAGGCGCCGAACATGAAGGCGGTGATGTCGAGCGCACCGCCGCACCGCAGCGGCAGCGCCTCCGGCATCGTCGCCACCGCGCGCCTGACCGGGCAGACGACCGGAGCGGCGCTCGCCGCAGCCTGCTTTGCACTCGCCGGTCACGAGGGTGCGACGCTGGCACTGGCCCTCGGCGCCGGCTTTGCCGCGCTCGGCAGCGTGATGAGCTTCCTGCGGCTGGCGGTGAAGTAAACCCCTCAGGCCAGATGTCTGGCCGCCGTGACGTCGATGCTCGCAGCGAGCATTGTCGGCGCGTCATCGAGCTCGGCGAGGCGCGCGTCGATCGCGTCGATGACCTTGCGCGAGAACGGCCCGAGATGCGCATAGGCCGCGATCATCTGCACCGCGATGCGCGCCGACGAGGTATCGCGCTTGGCGCAGTTCATGAAAGTCTGCCACAGCGGTCCGCGCGCCTCGGGGATCGCGGTGATCACGCGATGCACGGTCTCCATCGCTCCGACCCGCGACCGGATGTCGCCCTCCGCAAGCTCGTGACGCTGCCGCGAACGGTCGAGCAGCGTCATCAGCTTGTCCACGCGTCCCGCATAAGCGGCCGGGCTATAAATGCGCTCCAGCACGGTCCTGTAGTCCATCAAGATATCCCGCAACGGCCGCACCGGATCGAAATTGATGCCGCTGGTGCACTGGTCGCCCCCCTTCGTCGATGCCAGATCATGGTCGGCATGCAGCCGTCCCTCCTTCTCCAGCCGCCGCGTCAGCTGCGTGTTCGGCAACGCATAGAGCAGCCCGACCATCGCGACCGGGATGGCGGCTTCCTCGATGAAATCGACCATGGCGTCCGCCATCGAGACCTTCTCATTGTCGAAGCCGACAATGAAGCCGGCAGTGACCAGCATGCCGGCCGCATAGATCTTGTGGATGCTCTCGGCGATGTTGCGCCGCGTGTTCTGCTTCTTCCGCATCGCGACCAGCGTCGCAGGATCCGGGCTTTCGATGCCGACGAAGATGCCGAAGAAATTGGCGGCCCCCATCATCTCCAATAGCTCGGGATCGTCGGCGAGATTGACCGACGCTTCGGTCGACAATTCGAAGGGATAATTGTGGGCGCGCTGCCACTCGGCGAGCTGGGGCAGGAACTGGCGCAGCGACTTCTTGTTGCCGATGAAATTGTCGTCGACGAAATCGAGATGGCCGCGATAGCCCATCTTGTAGAGCGTCTCGAGCTCGACGAACATCTGCTCGGCCGTCTTGGTCCTGGGCACGCGGCCGTAGAGCTCGATGATGTCGCAGAACTCGCAGGTGAACGGACAGCCGCGCGAATATTGCACACCGAGATAGAGATAGTCCTCGAACTTCAAGAGGTCGAAACGCGGCACCGGCGTCCTGGTGACATCGGCCTGGAACTTCGGCGCGGTGAAGACGCCGGACCGCTTTCCGCCCTCCCAGGCCGCGATGAAGTCGTCGATCACACTCTCGGCCTCGCCGAGCACCTGGAAGTCGGCCTTCTCGTAGATATGCGGGCTCGAGGTCGGATCGGGACCGCCGACGACGACCGGCTTGCCCGCCGCGCGGCACGTGTCGATCAGGCGCAGCGTGTCGGCCTGCTGCGGCAACATGCCGCCGGTGAAGACGACGTCGGCCCAGGCGAGATCGTCGTCACCGAAGGCCTGCGTATTGCAGTCGATCAGCCGGACGATCCAGTTCGAAGGCAGCATCGCAGCGACCGTGATCAGGCCGAGCGGAGCCGCAGGCCGCCGAACGCCCATCAGCTTGCAGGATTCGCCGAAGCTCCAGAACGATTCCGCCGTGAACAGCGGATAGAGCATCAGCACGTTGCAGGGGCTCGGCACCATCATGGAACTCCTCGAGGCGTCGCCCCAGTGTAGCAAAGCATCGCCGCGTTGCATCCCGACAATGGTGGCAAACCTCCCGATCGATGCGCCCGGAACAATCGGGGGCGTCGTCCCAGACCGCATCCTGGCGGCGAGAGAGGACCCTTGTCTGCGCCGGGCACGTCTCGGCCGTGACACCGCTCGGCCCGTTATCTTCCCATGCCGTGAAATTTTCCGGCAGCCACCCCTCGCACTGTTGATTTGAACAGTTCCAGTTTGCCGGACACATTGCGCCCCGGAGTTCAATCGGTGGATTGGGCCAATCAGGGGACTGCGATGGCAAACCTAACAATCAACGGAAAAACCTTCACCCTCGACGTCGAGCCGGATACGCCGCTGCTCTGGGCGATCCGCGAGAATGCCGGCCTGACCGGCACCAAATACGGTTGCGGCATTGCACAATGCGGCGCCTGCACCGTCCACATCGAAGGCGTCGCGACCCGTTCCTGCGGCGTCTCGGTCAGCGAAGCCGAGGGCAAGAAGATCACCACGATCGAGGGACTTTCCTCGGGCGACACGCTGCACAAGGTACAGGAGGCCTGGATCGCCCAGGACGTACCGCAATGCGGCTATTGCCAGAGCGGCATGATCATGGCGGTGGCGGCGCTGCTGAGCGAGAAGCCGAAACCGACCGACGCCGACATCGACGAAGCCATCACCAACATCTGCCGCTGCGGCACCTTCCAGCAGGTGCGCGAAGCGATCCACACGATCGCAAGCGCTTAAGGGAGCCGCCCCATGAACAAGCATGTTTCTCCCAAGATGAACCGCCGCGCCTTCGTCATCGGCAGCGCCACGCTGGGCGCCGGCCTTGCCATCGGCCTCGACCTCCCCTTCGGCGGCCCCGCATTGGTCCGCGCCGCCGACGGCTCACCCGAGATCGGCGCATGGGTCGTGATCAGGCCCGACGACACCGTGGTGATCCGCATCGCCCGCTCCGAGATGGGCCAGGGCTCGCTGACAGGCCTTGCCCAGCTCGTCGCCGAGGAGCTCGAATGCGACTGGACCAAGGTCACGACCGAATATCCGACGCCGGGCCAGAGTGTCGCCCGCAAGCGTGTCTGGGGCGATTTCTCCACCGGCGGCAGCCGCGGCATCCGCTCCTCGCAGGACTACGTCCGCAAGGGCGGCGCAACCGCGCGCGTGATGCTGATCCAGGCCGCCGCCGACACATGGAAGGTGCCGGCCTCCGAATGCGCGGCCGAGAACAGCGTCATCACCCATAAGCCCTCGGGCCGGACCACGACCTACGGCAAGGTCGCGGAAGCTGCGGCAAAGCTGACGCCGCCGGCGGACGTCAAGCTGAAGGACCCGAAGGACTGGAAGCTGATCGGCAAGGGCGTGAAGCGCCTTGACACCGTCGACAAGACCAACGGCGCCATGATCTACGGCGTCGACGTCAAGCTGCCGGGCATGCTGAACGCCGCGATCAAGGACTGCCCGGTGTTCGGCGGCAAGCTGAAGAGCTATGACGAAGCCAAGATCGCCGGCATGAAAGGCGTCAAGAAGGTCGTCAAGGTCGGCGATACCGCGGTCGCGGTCGTTGCCGACACCTGGTGGCACGCCAAGACTGCTCTGGACGCATTGCCGATCGTCTGGGACGAGGGCGACAACGCAAAGGTCTCCAGCGGATCGATTGCGAAGTGGTTGGCCGAAGGCCTCGACAACGACCAGCCGGCCTATGTCGGCAACAAGAACGGCGACGCCAAGGCGGCGATAGCGAGTGCGGCGAAGAAGGTCGAAGCCGTCTACTCCTATCCCTACCAGAACCACGCCACGATGGAGCCGATGAACGCCACCGCGCTCTACACCGCGGACAAATGCGAGGTCTGGTGCGGCACGCAGAATGGCGAAGCGGCGTTCGCCGCGGTGCTGGAGGCCTCAGGCCTGCCGGCCGACAAGTGCGACGTCCACAAGGTGATGTTAGGTGGCGGCTTCGGCCGGCGCGGCCAGACCGACTATGTCCGCCAGGCCGTGATGATCGCCAAGCAGATGCCGGGCACGCCGATCAAGCTGTTGTGGTCGCGTGAAGAGGACATGGCGCACGGCCGGTATCACCCGATCACCCAGTGCAAGATGACCGGCGCATTCGATGCCAACAACAATCTGGTCGCGCTGCACTACCGCCTGTCCGGGCAGTCGATCCTGTTCTCGCTGCGCCCCGAAGCGCTGCAGAACGGCATGGACCCGGCGGCATTCCAGGGCGTCGCCCAATCGGGCGAGGCCGCGTTCGGCTATTCGGTGCCGAATCTGTTGATCGAGCATGCAATGCGCAACCCGCACGTTCCGCCGGGATTCTGGCGCGGCGTCAATGTCAATCACAACGCGATCTACATGGAATGCTTCATGGACGAGCTGGCCCAGGCCGCAGGCCAGGACCCGCTCGAATTCCGCCGCAAGCTGATGGGCAACCATCCCAAGCATCTGGCGGTGCTCAATGCGGTCGCCGAGAAGATCGGCTGGGACCAGCCGGCGCCGCAGGGCGTCTATCGCGGCATCGCCCAGGTCATGGGCTATGGCAGCTACGTTGCCGGCGCCGCCGAGATCTCGGTGACCGACGGCAGCAAGATCAAGGTGCATCGCATCGTCGCCTCCACCGATCCCGGCTACGTCGTCAATCCGGCGCAGGTGGAGCGGCAGATCGCCGGCTCCTTCGTCTACGGCCTCTCCGCGCTGTTCTATGGCGGCTGCACCGTCAAGGACGGCAAGATCGAGCAAACCAACTTCGACACCTACAATTCGATGCGCATCGGCGAGATGCCGAAGGTGGAATCGGTGATGGTGCCGAGCGGCGGGTTCTGGGGCGGTGTCGGCGAGCCCACCATCGGCGTCGCGGCGCCGGCGGTGCTCAATGCGTATTTCGCCGCGACCGGCAAACGCATCCGCTCGGTGCCGCTGCGCGACCAGAACATCACCTTCGCCTGAGAAACGCCGCGGCGGCCACGACGGCCGCCGCGGCACACTTTTTCGGACAGGACTCATGAATGTGCCGGTGACACGGCGGACTGCCGTTCTCGGCATCACCGCCGCGGCCACATCGCTCGCCACACCTTCGATCCTGCGTGCGCAATCGGCAGGCCGCATCGTCGTGATCGGCGGCGGCTTCGGCGGCGCGGCCTGCGCGCGTGCGCTGAAGCGCGCCGACGCGAAACTGCAGGTTACGCTGATCGAGCCGAACAAGATCTTCACCTCCTGCCCGTTCAGCAACGAGGTGATCGCTGGCCTGCGCGAGATGGAGACGCAACATTTCGGCTATGACAAGCTCGCCGCCGACGGCATCGCCGTGATCGGCCAGGCGGCCGCGAAGATCGAGCCGCAGCAGCGAAGCGTCACGACGACCGATGACACAGTGTTGACCTATGATCGTCTCGTGCTCTCGCCCGGCATCGACTTCCATGGCGAAGCCCTGCCCGGCTACGACGACGCCGCATCGGAGAAGATGCCGCACGCCTGGAAGGCCGGCGCGCAGACATTGCTGCTGCGCAGGCAGCTGGAGGCGATGGCCGATGGCGGCACGGTCGTCATTGCAATCCCGGCCAATCCCTCGCGCTGCCCGCCGGCGCCTTACGAGCGCGCCAGCCTGATTGCGCATTACCTGAAGACGAAGAAGCCGCGCTCGAAAGTTCTGATCCTCGACGCCAAGGACAATTTCTCCCAGCAGCGGCTGTTCGAGAAAGCATGGAAGGAGCTGTACGGCGATATGATCGAGCGGATCGGCTTGTCGCAAGGCGGCCGCGTCACCTCGGTCGATCCGGCGACCATGACTATCGTCACCGAGTTCGGCAACTACACGCCCGATGTCGCCAACGTCATCCCGCCGCAACGCGCAGGCCGCATCGCCGAAATCGCGGGCGCTGCGGACGCAACCGGCTGGTGTCCGATCGACCCCATGAGCTTCGAATCGAAACTGGTCAAGAACGTCCATGTCATCGGCGATGCCTGCCTAGGCGGCGGCATTCCCAAATCGGCGTCGGCCGCAAGCGCGCAAGGCAAGGCCTGCGCCGCCGCGATCGTCGCTTTGCTCGCCGGCCGCACGCCGGAGCCGCCGCGACTGACCGGCGTCTGCTACAACACCGTCGCGCCCGACTACGGCTTCTCGCTCGCGGGCAATTACCAGCCCAAGGGCGACATCTTCGCCGAAGTCGAGGGCGGCGCGACGAGCCCGGTCGATGCGCCGCGCGAGTTGCGGGCCCGCGAGGCGGCGGAGGCGGAGCGCTGGTTTCAGACCATCACGACGGATACTTTCGGCTGATGCGATGATGGGACGAGCCTATTGCCACGACCACAGTGCGCCCCCTCCCCCGCCTTTCGGGGAAGGGTCGGGGAGAGGGTGTCTCCACTCGCGAGCCCCCCCAAGAGGGAAGAGCCCTCACCCTCGCCTTCGGCTCGACCTCTCCCGCTGGCGGGAAAGATAAGAGGACTCCGCGGCGCCGCCGCACATCCCGTTCGACAGCTGCGATTGCAACATTCATCGTGGTGAGCCTCGCCTTCGCCTCGCCCACCAAGGCGGACGAACTCGTCGCCTACAACATCGTCGGCGACGGCATCCCGCAATCACTCACGGGCTCGCCCGGGGACGTGGCGCGCGGCCGCGCGCTGGTGCTGGCGCGCACCACGACCTGCATCCTCTGCCATTCCGGCCCGTTCCCGGAAACGCGATTCCAGGGCGACCTCGCACCCGACCTCACCGGCGCCGGGAACCGGTGGACGACGAGCCAGTTGCGGCTTCGACTGGTCGATGCGTCGCGATTCAACGCCCAGACCATCATGCCGTCCTATTATCGCAGCAACGGCCTCGTGCGGGTGGGCCGCAACTTCGCCGGCAAGCCGATCTTGTCGGCTGCGGAGATCGAGGACATCGTGGCCTTTCTTGCAACGCTTCGGGACTAGCTTCATGCCAACCACGCGACGACAATTCTTGAACCTTGCCGGAGGCGTGACAGTCGTCGGGGCGATCCCCATCGTCACCCTGCGTCCACTTCGAGCAACGCCCGCGATGCTCAGCACCGCGGTCCGCAACGTCGTCGGCGAAGCTCAGATCCGCACGGGCAAGGTGAAGCTCGACATTCCGCCGCTGGTCGAGAACGGCAATACCGTGCCGATGACGGTAACCGTCGCAAGCCCGATGACGGCTGACGACCACGTCAAGAGCATCCACGTCTTCAATGAGAAGAACCCGCAACCGAACATCGGCAATTTCTATCTCAACCCCGCCTCCGGCCGCGCCCAGATCTCGACCCGGATCCGCCTTGCCGACACCCAGAAGGTAATCGCGATCGCGCGCCTGTCCGACGACACGTTCTGGCAGGTCGCCGCGGACGTGGTCGTGACATTGGCCGCCTGCACCGAGGAGATGAACTGATGGCCGCACTCGTCAACGTTCCCGCCAGGGCCAAACGCGGCGATGTCATCGAGATCCGGACGCTGACCTCGCACATCATGGAAACGGGCTTCCGTCACACTGCCGACGGCAAGCTGGTGCCGCGCGACATCATCACGGGCTTCACCTGCCGCTACAACGGCGCGGAGATCTTTCGTGCCGATCTCTTTCCCGCGATCGCTGCCAATCCCTACCTGTCGTTCTTCACAATCGCCAAGGAGAGCGGCAAGTTCGAGTTCGAGTGGATCGGCGACAACGGCTATTCGTCCACCGCATCGGCATCGATCACCGTCGAATGACCATTTGGCGCGCGATAGCGGCGGCAGCACTGTTCGCCACGGCCCCGGCCCTGCTCGCCGGCGAAATTCCGCCCGATGCGCGCCGGTCCGGCTATTCCTTCATGGGGCCAGAGACGCGCACCATGCAGGACGACGACACCTCCAATCCCGGCATGCTGTTCGTGCTCGACGGCGAGCAGCTGTGGGGCAAGCAGTCCGGCAGCGCGGAGAAAGCCTGCGCGGATTGTCATGGCGATGCGCGCAACAGCATGAAGGGCGTCGCCGCACGCTACCCGGCCTTCGACAAGGCGGTGGGGCGCCCGGTCACGCTCGACCAGCGCATCAATCTCTGCCGGGCCAATCATCAGCAGGCAGCGCCGCTGCCCTATGAGAGCCGCGACCTGCTGGCGCTATCCGCTTTCGTCGCCCATCAATCGCGCGGCGTCGCGATCACCGCCGGCGACGATCCGCAGGTAAAGTCCTTCGTGGATCAAGGCCGCGACCTCTTCATGCAGCGGAAGGGCCAGCTCAACCTCGCCTGCACCAATTGCCACGACGACAATTTCGACAGACGCCTCGCGGGCGCGCCGATCACGCAAGGACAGCCCACCGGCTATCCGCTCTACCGCCTGGAATGGCAGACGCTGGGTTCGCTGGAGCGGCGCCTGCGCAGCTGCATGAGTGGCGTCCGCGCCCAGGCCTTTGATTACGGCTCACCCGAGCTGGTCGCGCTCGAGCTCTATCTGATGTCGCGGGCGCGGGGCCTGCCGATGGAGACGCCGGCCGTCCGGCCCTGAGACTAGTGCTTCGAGGCTTCTGCTTGCGCCGGAGCAGCTTGCGCCGCAGCGGCGGGTGTCGCGACCGACAGTCCATGGAGCCGCCAACTGCCGCCGACATTTTGAAACACCAGATCGAAATCGATCTGCAACGGCCTCGTTGGAATGGTGCCGCTGAGCCGCAGCATGCCGCGGGCATTCACATTGGGTGGCATCGACAATCGCGGGGCGAGAAGTGCTGCGCCAAACAGGTCGAACCTGCGGGCGCGCAGGTCGGAGAACGCAAGCGCGAGATCGGCGGCACTGTTCCGGGCCTGGAATTCGGGTGCGGCAAGGTCGCGCAACACCGAATAATTGCCGGAGCGATTCGCGTCATTCAGGCTCATGAGCGAGGAGCGGATGAGATAGAGCGCCTGCTCGATGGTGACCTGCGGACCGCCCTGTCCTGTGGAGCCTGCCGCCGGCTGAACCGCCCAACGATCGGCGAAGCCGGAAGACGATTGCGTCTCTGCTCGCAGGGGCGCGCACGCAACCATGAGGATCAGGCATGCGGCCAATCGTGGGGATACGACCATGCTTTTCACCAGCCCAGGCGTAAGCCGACGCGCCCGCCGGCGATACGCTGGTCGGGTCCGTACCCTATTCCCCCGTTGAACTGCATGTTCCGATTGAGGCGCAGCGCCGCGTTGAACGCGAGGCCGTTGGCCCGCTCGAAGGTTCCGTAGTTCATGGTCACGGCAAAGCTCTCGTTCGGTAGCAGCGTCGGTACACCGGCCATGGCAAAGGCCATGGCGACGCCGCTGGTCGCCTTGCTGGTCCGGCTGCTGAGGTCGTCGAGGCGACCGTTGATGCTGGCGAGCTGGCCGTTAATGGCGCTGAGATCGCTGGACGAGGCAATGCCGAGATTGGCAAGCGTGGTGGTCGCGAGATTGCCGGCGCCATCGGAGGTGACGAGCTGCGTCGCACCGCTTTGCGCCGCCTTGCTCGCCGACGAGGTGATGCCGGCCATGGTGTAGGTGTTGCCGGCGGTGCCGAACGTCTGCTGGTTGGCGCGGGTCACTGTAGCGCCATTGCCGAAGGCGGCGGAATTGGAGAAGCCGGCGCTGGAATTGTTGCCGACGGCGACGGCATTGGCGCCGGCGACCGAAACGGAGTTGCCGATTGCGATACCCCCTGCGCCGGTCACCGTCGCCGCGTTCGCCATCACCAGCGCATTAGGCGCATTGACGGTGTTGCCAGAGCCGAACACGGAGGATCCCGCAGCGCTCGCCGTGCCGGCCACCGCATTGTTGGAGCCGACCACATTGACGTTGTCGCCCCGGCCGGTCTGGTTGGTGCCGTTGATGGTGTTGTTGTCGCCGAGCACGAAGCTGCCATTGCCGTTCAGCGTATTGGGGTCGCCGATGGCGTAGCTGCCATTGCCGCGCACGGTCTGACCGGTGCCGAATGCACCGCTGTTGGTGCCGGTGACGCTGTTGAACGCACCGACCGCGGTGCTGTTGACGCCGGTCACCGTGGTGTTGTTGCCGACAGCCGTTCCGCTCGTGCTGCCCGCATTGACGACCGCCCACGATCCGACCGCCACTGAACTATCGGCATACGCATAGCTGTCCATGCCGTAAGCTGAGCTGGACAGGCCGGTCGCGGTGCTCCGGCCACCGGTCGCAGTTGCGAAGTCACTGGACGCGCGGGAGTCGGCCCCCACCGCCGTGGAATACCAGCCGGCGGCACTGCTATTGGTACCAACGGCCACGGTTTGATTGCCGGCCGCATTGCTCACATAGCCGAAGGCGGTGCTGGATGCACCGCCCGCCGCGCTGCTGGCACCACATGCCGTGCTTCCGGCAGCACCGGCGACGGCGCCGCCGGCGCTGTTACTGGCGTCGACGCAGACGAACTGCGCCTGCGCGGATGGCGCATCGAGCAAGACGCCGAGCACGATCGCCGCGGCCACGCAGATCGAAGCTGGCCGCATTCGCGGCCACGCCGCTTCCCTCCCCGTTCGCGCCGCCATCTCGCCTGTCCGCCGATCGGCCAGCCGCGTCGCAAACCCCGTCCCCCGCGCCGTCATCGCTCACCCTTCACGTCATTGCAAATTGTCCGGGCCGCGAAACACACGTCTGGCCCGCGCGCGATAATATGAATATTCATGTCCGGAGACTGCGGTTCGACGGCGTGGAAACTTGCCTGATCGTCCCAATTTGCAGACCAACTGCCGGAGGGAGCGGCCTGGCATGACGAAAATTCCGTATCTGCGTTTCGATACCGCGGAGCTGCCCGCCGCCGAGCGGCTCGACCGCTACCGCGCGATTCTCACGCATTACGAGGTGTCGGTCCCTGAGGGCACGGCCAGCGACGACTTCGAGGTTCTGGCCGAGGCCTGGCTGCTCGGCGGCCTCGTGACCGCATCCACCCGGATGGGGCCGGTGCGCTTCACCCGCTCCGCCGCGCTGGTAAAGGCCGATGGCCGCAACTCATTCGCGCTGCTGCTGCTCCGTCGCGGTGCCTGGAGCGGCGAGGTCGACGGCGAGCCGATCTCCGCCGGTCCTGGCCAGGTCCTGGTGCTCGACCTGACCCGCCCCTTCGATGGCATCGCCACCGCGACCGACACGATCAGCCTCGACGTCGAGCGCGACCCAATCGTCAGCGCTGCGCCCGATGGCCTCGACCTGCACGGGCTCGTGCTTGACGGCGCCGCCGGCCGGGTGCTTGCCGATCAGATGGGACTGCTACGGCGGCGGCTTCCGGCAATGGACGCGAATGAGGCGCCCGAAGCGGTGCAGACGACGCTCGGGCTGCTGCGCGGATGTTTTGGCATGGCTGCGCGGCCGCGCGAGCAAGGGCTTGCCCGGCGCGACATCGCCATCCTTCATCGCGCCAGCCGTTTCATCGATCAGAACCTCGGTCGTGCCGATCTCTCGGTGGCAACCATCTGCCGCGAGATCGGCGTTTCCCGCTCGGTGCTCTATCGGGTCTTCGCGCCGCTCGCGGGCGTCGCCGACTACATTCGCGGGCGACGCCTTGAGGCCATCCATGTGCTGCTCGATGACGCCGACGAAGATCGCTGGAATGCGGAGATCGCCGCCGAATTCGGCTTCGTGAGCCAGGCGCATTTCAGCCGCAGCTTCCGGCAGCGCTTCGGCTACTCGCCACGCGCAGCGCGCGACTCCCGCGATCTCGCAGCCGCGGTCGACGCCAGCCCGGAGCTATTCCGCGAGTGGATCAATCAGCTGGGTTGACTTGCCTTCGCGTGCGGCCGGAAAGAGAGCGGCCGGGCGACATCACGTCCCCGGCCGCAATCTCCGCTTCGCTTCTACTCCGCCGGTGCGGCCGACATTTCCGGATGCGCGGCATAGTGCTCGCTGGCACCGAGCTTGCCGGCCGCGAACAGGCCGGCGGCCATCACGGCATAGGCCAGCGCGACGGCAGGCGTGACGCCGAAGCCACCGCCGATGCCGACGGCCTCGCCGTGCATGAAGCCGAAATAGGTCAGCACCGCTCCGACCAGCGCGAAGCCCGAGGCCTTTTCGAAGTCGCGCTCGATGATGAAGACACCGATCGCCCCCAGGATCAGGCCGCCGAGGATGGAGCCGCCACCCATCACCTCAAGGCCGTGATAGAACACGCCCTGCTGCGGCAGCGCGGCGATCGCGGCAGCCTTGACCGCGTCCGCCTTGTCCGCAGCCAGACCACCGACTGACGTCGCGGCCATCATGGTCGAGCCGAGCATCGTGTCGATCTGGAGCTTGGCCCAGGCGGCCAGATGCGGCGTCAGCGCCAGCACGATCGCGGGCGCGTGCTTGACCGGGGTGGTCTGGAACGCCTGCGCGCCGATCAGCATGCCGATATAGAGCAGGATCGGCGAGATCGCGACCACGGGCACGAGTGCCAGCAGCACCGAAATGATGCCGAACCAGGCCAGCACGATCACCATGAGGCCAGTTGCGGCGGAGTAGCCGATGCGGCCGCCCATCGCCTTCCAGCCGGGATGACCGATATAGACGGCGTTGATGAATGGATTGCCCATCAGGCAGCCGATCAGGCTGACGACGCCGTCGGCCGTGAGCACGCGCGTGGTCGGATATTCGTCGCCGGCGGCTTCCGCGCTCTCGACATTATCCATGGCCTCGACGAGGTCGTAGATGCCGAACGGAATGGCGGTGACGAGGATGATGCCGAGGAATTCGAAGCCGGAGAAGACGTAGCCCACGGCGGGAAGCGGCACCGAGAATCCGAAATTGGCAAACGCCGCGCCAACGCCTGCAATGCTCAATCCGCCGAGGCCGAGCCCGAACAGGTTCGACCCCCAGGCGATGATCATGCCGGCGGCAATGGCGACGAGGCCTGCGGGAATGCCGCGCGGATATTTCACGCCGCCGAACCAGCTGACCAGGATGATGGCGAAGCAGACGAGGCCAATCTGCGGAGTCATGTACATCTCGAGCGCCGGCCGCATCGAGATGAAGGTGACGGAGACGCCGGCGAGCGTGCCGAGCAGCGCCGCACGCGGCGTGATCTTGCGGATGAACGGCGCGATGAAGCCGCCGATCATCAGAATGAAGCTCTGGAAGAACACCCAGACGAGGCCGGCCGACCAGCCCTTGAGCGGGTCGCCGGTCTTCAGCGTGATCGGCAGCATGATCACGAAGGTGACGATGAACATGTGGGGCACGCTGACGCCCGAGGGCAGCGCGCAGACGTCGTTTCGGCCGGTCTTCTGCGCGAGCCGATAGGCGAGGTATGCATAGTAGAAGGTGGATAGGCACATCATCAGCCCGAGCGCGGGCAGGATGCGGCCGAACACCAGACTGTCAGGCATCTTCAGGACGAAGCGCAAGAGGCCCGTAAGCACCAGCATGTTGACGAGGATGTTGGTGCCGAAGCCGAAAAACGCGTTCCAGTCGCCCGATGTCCATAGTGCCGGCTTGAACTCGGACGTGTTGCTCTCAGATCTGCCGGCCGTCCCCGTCATGCTTGTGCTCATGGTGATGCCCCTAAGCTGAAATGTTCGAAGTCTTCATTGCCTCCAGGACCGCGGCCGAGTCCGTGACCCAGCCGAAGATGCCGCCCTGGGCCTTGATCATCTTCAGGCCCATCTCGTGAAACTCGGGGAAGTAGGACGCGCAGCCGTCCGAGATGACGACGCAGCGATAGCCGCGGTCGTTGGCCTCGCGCACGGTGGTGTTGACGCACACTTCGGTGGTGACGCCGCACACCAGCAAATTCTCGATGCCGTACTTCTCCAGCACGTCGCCAAGCTCAGTGGCGTAGAACGCGCCCTTGCCGGGCTTGTCGATCACGACCTCGCTGTCGAGCGGATAGAGCTCGGGGATGATGTCGTGGCCGGCCTCGCCGCGGATGAGTATGCGCCCCATCGGGCCGGGATCGCCGATGCGAAGGCTCGGCGCGCCGCGCTCGACCTTCGCCGGCGGCGCATCGGAGAGATCGGGAAGATGACCCTCGCGGGTGTGGATCACCAGCATCCCGGTGTCGCGTGCCGCCGTCAGCACCGCGCTGATCGGCTTCACCGCGCGCGCAAGCTGACTGACGTCGTTGCCGAGCGTCTCCCCGAAGCCGCCGGGCTCCATGAAGTCGCGCTGCATGTCGATGATTAGAAGCGCGGTGGCGGGCCAGTCGAGCTTGATCGGCTCGGGCTCGGCGCCGATGACGCCCCATGTCCGCTTGCTCGAGTCCAGCATGACGCCCGCCCCTCGCGAGAACTCACTTTGTCAGGAGTTCTGCAAGCGCCGTGCCATTGTGTACAATTGCGATTGGCGCCGAGGTGCGGAAAAATTCGCAGCGGAGTCAAAATCTTATGAGTCGATATCAGGTCTGCTTATTCACTGTGCGACCGCCTCGCCCCACGCAATTTGCTCAAGTCTTGGGCGGACTGTTTGCTTTCTCGACCGCGGCGCCTGGGTCAGGCCAGGCGTTGCGGGCCCCTCCGCGCGAGGTGGCCAAGCTCGCGCAGAGGGGTGCAGTGCGACGCGCGCGGCTATCAAGGCGCCGGACAATTCCTGGCCGGCCTGCAGCTCAGGACCACTGGCCGATCCAGAGATTATGCCCCGAAACCCCATCGAACTGCGTTCCGCCCTGGCTGACATAAATGTCGATGGGTGTTGGATTGAGATTGGTCTGGAGGGAGAACTTGTCTCCCGCGACGGTGTAGGCCGCACTGGCATCCGTGCTGTTGTTGAGCGTCACCTTGCAGGTCCCGGACGAGGCATTCTGAGCATGCAGAAGCTGGATGGCTATGGTGAAGGCGCCGCTGCTTCCGAATGCATTGTACGAGCCGGTGAACGCAGCGAAGTTGGAGTTGAACGAGGTGAAGCTGCCAGATCCGACCTTGAACGGCCCCACATAGATCTTCAGATTCCCCGTATGCGTTCCGAAATATTGATCCAGTCCAACCATCGCCACCCTCCTCAAAGCGCTTCCACGAGATCCTTGATTGCCTTCGCGACCTTGTCGCGGTTGTCCTTCGAGTTTGCTTTCTCGATCTTTTCGCCGATCGCTATGATCCGCATGGCCGCCTGCCAGATCGCGTTGAAGGACGGCGCATCGTCCTGACCCGACGCGATCTTGGCGAGATTGGTGTTGATCTTCTCGAACGCATCCAGTTCCTGCCTGGTGCCGACGTCGGCATGCTGGTCATAGTCCGCGGCAGCCTTGGCAAGATCGATCACGGGGTCCTTCATGGCGCCCCAGATCGCCGCGAAGCACGTCACGAACTCGCGTGACGGCAATCCGGTCGCGGGCAGTCCGCGCTTCTCCGGGGCAAGGCTGTTGAAGTCGGCACACTCCTTGACATCCTTGGCCGGCTTGAAGCTCGCATTCAGCCTCGTGTGAGCCTCGACGAAATGCCCAACGGCTTCGGCCGTCTTGATCTGCTCGACCTTGACGAGGTAGTCGCGCAAATTTGCGGCATTCGCCGTGATGAGCTTCTGGTTCTTCTCCTCCTTGAGGAACTTCTTGATCCTATCGAGACGCCTCTGTTCATCGATGAACTTCGCGCCTTCGACGATCACCGGCGCGACGATCGATTTGAACAAGTCGAACAGGGTCGTGAAGGCCGCGATCACTCCGGACTCGTCGACTGGCTTCAGGCCGTAGTAGGTGCCGGCGAAGCCGTTGATGTCGTCTTCGCAGCTCTTCTTGATCTGGGCCTCCACCTCCTCCGAGGACATGTCCTTGGCGTCGACCTGGATCTGGTAATCCGCAAACAGTGACTTGAAAGCGAGGATGATGTTGTTGAAATCGGTCGAGTCCGTGATCGCGGATTTCGCGGTCTTCTTGACCTCCGCCGTCACCGCGTCGAGGTAGGTGATCGATGCGCGCAATGCCAATTGCTTGACGCGGGGCTCGCATAGCAGGTTGCTGATCTTGGGCAAGGAAGGCGGCTGCGCCAGATCCTTCTCCGTCAGGTACAGGGAGAGTGCCTGGCGTATGCGATAGGCCCGGACCTCGGCCCGCCTGCTATCGAGAGGCGGCGCGGCCGACTTCGTCAAGGCGCCGGCGGCCTGAACAAGTGCCGAGACCGTCGGCGGAAGACCTTCGGGCTGATCCTCATCGCCGCGTGCCGAACCGGTGGCTGCGATCGTCAGCAGGGCGAATGCCGCAAGTCGTCCCTTCCACATTGTCATTCCTCCCAGAGTATCGAAGCCGCTTCGGGAATCTTTGGCAACCCCGAGGCGTCGTAGAGAGCGCTGCGAATTTCGGAGCTCGGAAGCGCGCAGTTGGAATCGTCGTCGATCCGTCCATTGGTGTGGACCGCGACGATGCTGCTGCCACCTCTCAGCAGGATGGGTGCGCCACTCGAATCTTCCGTGGTGTCGCAACCGTGAACACGCCGGCCGCGCTCACCCACGCAGGTGGCTTTCGTCTTCGTGACACATTGAGAGTCAGCAGACACCTTTTTGGTGACGCGCTTTTCGCTCTCATGCCACGTCACATAGGCTTCCAGGTCGGCGCCGTCCTTGCACGCCTTCCACGGATCGCCCATCGCCAGCTTCAGGAATGCTCCGGCGAATTCGTCCGGCAGGCTTTGAATCTTGATCAGCAGGAAGTCCAGCTCGCTTGCCGATGGATCATCGCCGTTGAGAGGGCTGGCGGACAGGCCGCCCGGCCACGGCGACTTCAGCTCGTCGGAGTTGAAGTAGACGCGATACTTCTCGGCCACAAAGGAGTCGTGCCGGTGACAGTGATGCGCAGACAGAACGATCCCGTGGCCGAGATGGGCGCCGGTGCATATCTGGGTTCTGCCATCGGTGCTGTCCACCAGGATCGTCACGGTCGCGAGATTCGCGATCGCGTCGCGCCGCCTGAAGGCATCCTCTGGAGGATCTCCGACGGGAAAGGCGCGATATGGCGGAAGGTCGAACGCGCATGACGGGTCTTTGGGGCGGCTGATCGTGCCGACGCAGTTCGGGGCTGGCGACCCGGCCGGCCGTTCGGGCAGCTTTGGCAACGGCTTGGTTCCGTCATCGCCGACAACGAAGAAGGGCGAGGCCATCTGCTTGCTGGATCGAACGATGTCGGTTGACCACGGCTTCGTGTGCACCCTTGCAACGGCGTCGCTGGATGACGGATTCAGCCGGAGCGGATCGGCAGTCAGCCGAAGGCGGTCATGCTCGCTCAGCTGGGCGATGTTCAACTGCCCGCCACTGAGGTTGCGAAGCGAACGCAAAGCGCTGTCGTCGAAGCGCAAGGTCGGCCTGCTGCCCCCCGATCCGCTTGCCGACGCGCCGTTATCAAGAAGAGAATTGAGCGGATGGAGTACTCTGGTCTCGATGTTCACCAGGCTCATTGCCTTGGATCGGATCTGGGCGCTCTTGGCAGTCTCGAGCGAGCACGGGCCCGCGATCGCGAGGCCCGGCGCAAGCCCCACAGCGAACAACGCAAGGACATACGGATGGCAAGGGACCAAACGCATAAGATGATTCCATCGGCCGGCGAAACGCGGCTCTTCAGGAGTGCCTGACGGTTAGAAAACGATGACCTGCGACGGCTGGGCTATTTTCGCCCGACTTGAAAAAGATGGCTCGTAAAAGGACTGAACGAACCGCGAATATCATTCTCCGCTGGTACGCAATAATCTTCGGAGGCTCGTCGCTCGACGAAATTCATGATGCCAAGCAGACACGCGCCTTCGAATAGACCGCTCTCCCCCACCCTCTGGTTGCAATCTTTCGAATTTGGGCGGAGTTGTCAATCGTGTAGAAGCTCGACCGCTGGCCTGACGACGGGCTGTCAGTTGCGCCCCGCTCCATACAGCCGTTGGTACTCCTCCTCGTACGGCGCGTAGGAGTCCTTCAGCGTCGCCATGTTCAGCAGCATGGTCGCGACCACCGCGCCCGTCTTGTCGAACACGCGCGTCTTGGCCCAGGCGCTTTCGGTGCGGCGGCTGCCCGAGAGCGCGACCACCTCGCGCTCGACCTCGTAATCTTCATCGACGAAGAGCGGCCCCTTCACGAGCCGGATCTCCTGGTCGGCGAACAGGCCGACGGCCGGGCCCTTAGCGGGCAGTGGATCGTCCTTGGAGCGGTACTGGAACAGCACGCTCAGCATCTCCATCGGGATGACCGGTCTGCCCCAGGGTTGTCGGCGCCGGAATAGTATGGCGAGCTTTCGGTGATGACGGCGAGCTTCTGCCGCAGCGAGAAGGGATAAAGGTCACCCATGGCCTGATCGAACGCCATGCGGACGGTCTGGCGCTTGCCGGTCCGTGCCACCTTGACGTCGCGCAGGATCACCGGATCGGCCAGCGGCTTGAGCTCGGCGAGACGGGCCTCCAGCGCCGTCGCGGCGTGCGGTTCGCCGACCGAAGCCGTGCCGCGCAGCACCTCCGTGCCGTCGCGCTTGACCATCTGGATCTGGCACTGGCTTGTCCCGGGCAGCGGCTTCGACAGGATCGCCTGCACCTCCTCACCCTCGTAGCAGACGCTGCGATAATGCGCGGAGAGACAGCCGCTCTCGAACCAGGCCTGTCCCCACAGCCGCGCACCGAGCGGGGCGAACTGGCTGAAATGGGTGGGGCCTTCGATGGTGCCGCCCTTGAAGCCGAGCTTCTGCGCGGTGGCGTCGTCGTGGATGGAGGCGTGCGCGTCGTAGGTTTGCGCCTGAAGCATCTGGCCCGGCCGCCGCCACGGGCCGATCAGCGACTCGGCCGTCTCGGTGATTTCGGTCTCGAACGCGTTTGCAGCCATTGGTGTCCTCCACAGACAGCCATGACTAGCAGGAGCGCCACGGATGCGGCTAGCCGTATTGACTTCGGCGACCCATGCTTTTGACTGCGAACATCCGCTTCGCAAGCCGCATCTCCATCCGCGGCGCAAAATCCCCGCCAGACCAAGAAGAACAAGGACCTCCGAAATGACGCTGTTGCAGGTCGAGCTGGACGACAAATACCGGCTCGAATCCAAGCGGATCTTCCTGTCCGGGACGCAGGCGCTGGTCCGTCTGCCCATGTTGCAGCGCGAACGAGACCGGCTCCAGGGGCTCAACACCGGCGGCTTCATCTCGGGCTACCGCGGTTCCCCGCTCGGCATGTACGATCATGCGCTGTGGCGCGCGAAGTCGCACCTCCAGCAGCACGATATCGCCTTCGTCCCCGGCCTGAACGAGGATCTGGCGGCGACCGCCGTCTGGGGCAGCCAGCAGGTCGGCCTGTTCCCCGGCGCCAAGGTCGATGGCGTGTTCGGCATCTGGTACGGCAAGGGTCCGGGCGTCGATCGCTCGGTCGATGCGCTCAAGCATGCCAATGCGGCCGGCACCTCACGCAACGGCGGCGTGCTGGCGCTGGCCGGCGACGACCATGGCTGCCAGTCCTCGACGCTGGCGCATCAGAGCGAGCAGGTGTTTGCGGCAGCGCTGATCCCCGTGATCAATCCGGCGACTCTGCAGGATTATCTCGATCTCGGCCTCTACGGCTTCGCATTGTCGCGCTTCTCCGGCTGCTGGGTCGGCTTCAAGGCGATCAGCGAGACTGTGGAAAGCTCGGCCTCGATCGATAGCGACCCTGAGCGCATCAAGATCGTGCTGCCCGATGATTTCGAGATGCCGCCCGGCGGCCTCAACATCCGCTGGCCGGATCCACCACTGGATGCCGAGAAACGCCTGTTCGGGCCGAAGATGGCCGCCGTGCAGGCCTTCGCCCGCGCCAACCAGCTCGACCGCATCGTGCTCGATTCCAAGCCCGCGCGGCTCGGCATCGTCGCGACCGGCAAGGCCTATCTCGACCTGCGCCAGGCGCTCGCCGACTTGGGAATCACCGACAAGGACGCGCAGGACCTCGGCCTTCGCATCTACAAGGTCGCGCTGACTTGGCCGCTGGAGGAAAGCGGCGCCAGGCGGTTCGCCGAAGGGCTTCAGGACGTGCTCGTGGTCGAGGAGAAGCGCGGCTTCATCGAAGACCAGCTCATGCGCATCCTCTACAACATCGATGCCTCCAAGCGCCCGACGATTACGGGCAAGCGCGACGAGCGCGGCGCGCCGCTCTTGCCGAGCGAAGGCGAGCTGACGCCGACCATCGTCGCCGGCGCCCTGGTGGCGCGCTTGCGCAAGCTTGGTCATCACAGCCCGGTGCTGGAGCAGCGTCTCGCCCGGCTGGAGGCCTTCGACAATCCCGTCACCACCAGCACCCAGATCAAGCTCGCGCGTACGCCGTTCTTCTGCTCGGGCTGCCCGCACAACACCTCGACGCGCGTGCCCGAAGGCAGCCGCGCCATGGCCGGCATCGGCTGCCACGGCATGGCGCTGAGCATGCCGACCCGCCGCACCGATCTGATCTCGCATATGGGCGCCGAGGGCGTGAACTGGATCGGCCAGTCGCCCTTCACCAGCGAGAAGCACATCTTCCAGAATCTGGGCGACGGCACCTACACCCATTCCGGCCTTCTTGCCCTGCGCGCCGCCTCGGCCGCCGGCATCAACATCACCTACAAGATCCTCTACAACGACGCCGTGGCGATGACCGGCGGCCAGCCGGCCGAAGGCGCCTTCAACGTCGCACAGATCGCGCATCAGGTCTGGGCCGAGGGCGTCAAGCGGCTCGCGATCGTCTCCGACGATCCCACGAAATATCCTGAAGGCAATTACTTCCCGCAAGGCGCGACCATCCACCACCGCCGCGAGCTCGACGCCGTGCAGCGCGAGCTGCGCGACATCAAGGGCCTCACGGTCGTGATCTACGACCAGACCTGCGCCGCCGAAAAGCGCCGCCGCCGCAAGCGCGGGCTCTATCCCGATCCCGCCAAGCGCGCCTTCATCAACGAGCTGGTCTGCGAAGGCTGCGGCGATTGCTCGCAGGCCTCCAACTGCGTCTCGGTGCAGCCGCTGGAGACCGAGTTCGGCCGCAAGCGCCAGATCGACCAGTCGAACTGCAACAAGGACTTTTCCTGCGTCGAGGGCTTTTGCCCGAGCTTTGTCACCGTGCATGGCGGCACCCTCAAGCGCATGAAGACTTCGGCGGTGGATTCCGGCCAGCTGTTCGCCGATCTGCCGCTGCCGCCCGCGCGCGAACTTGACGGCCCCTACAACATCCTCGTCACCGGCATCGGCGGCACCGGCGTCATCACCATCGGCGCCCTGCTCGGCATGGCCGCGCATGTCGACGGCCGCGGCTGCTCGGCACTCGACTTCACCGGCCTGTCGCAGAAGAACGGCGCGGTGATGAGCCATGTGCGCATCGCACCGAAGCCGGAGGATATCTCGGCGGTCCGTATCACCACCGGCGGCGCCGACGTCATCCTCGGCTGCGACATGATCGTCTCGGCAGGCCCCTCCGCGCTCAGCCGCGCCGAGCGCGGCGTGACCAAGGCCTACATCAACGCCGATCTGCAGCCGACAGCGAGCTTCGTGCAGAACCCCGACCTCGATTTCGAGATGGGCACGATGCAGACCGTGTTGCGCGACGCCGTCGGCGACAAGAACCTCGACATCATCGACGCGACAGGCATTGCCGCCGCATTGATGGGCGACAGCATCGCGACCAATCCCTTCATGCTCGGCTTCGCCTTCCAGAAGGGTGCGATCCCGCTGTCGCTGGAGGCGCTGCTCCGCGCCATCGAGATCAACGGCGCCGCGATCGAGATGAACAAGCTCGCCTTCACCTGGGGCCGCCTCGCCGCCCACGACATGTCGCGGGTGCGCAGCGTGCTGCAGTTCAAGAACAGGGCCGCCGCGCCGACCAAGTCGCTCGACGACATCATCGCGACCCGCGCGGAATTCCTGACCGGCTATCAGGACAAGGCCTATGCCGACCGCTATCTCGCGGCCGTCGCCAAGGTGCGCAAGGCCGAGAGCACGGCTTCGCCCGCATCCACGGAGTTGACCGAGGCGGTCGCGAAGAACCTGTCCAAGCTGATGTCCTACAAGGACGAGTACGAAGTCGCACGACTCTACACCGACGGCAGCTTCGCCAGGAAGGTGTCGGAGAAGTTCGACGGCGACTTCACGCTGAAGTACCACTTGGCCCCTCCGATCTTCGCCAAGCGCGACAAGACCACGGGGCATCTCCAGAAGCAGGAATTCGGCGGCTGGATGATCCACGCCTTCCGCGTTCTCGCCAAGTTGAAGTTCCTGCGCGGCGGCGCGTTCGATCCGTTCGGCCGCACCGAGGAGCGCCGCACCGAGCGGAAGCTGGTTGTGGATTATCTGGCGATGATTGATCAGCGGATGACCGGGCTGAAGGCCGAGCAGATCCCGCTGCTGGCAAGGCTCGCCCGCGTGCCGGAGACGATCCGCGGCTTCGGGCACGTCAAGGAAGCCAATGTCAAATTGGCGGCAGCCGAGAAGGCGCGGCTGGAGGCTGAGCTGGACAACAGCCGCTTTGCGGCGGCTGCGGAGTAAAGGGACGCACTTGCCTCACACTCGATGTCATCGCCCGGCTTGACCGGGCGATCCAGTACGCCGAGATGGCAGTGATTGAACCGATGGGCCGCGGCGTACTGGATGCCCCGCTTTCGCGGAGCATGACAGCAGTGGAGATGGCTAGACGGACGCCGACACGCCTGCAGCGGTCTTGCATGTCATGCTCCCCTCGGCCAGATGCCGCCCCGCGATATACCCGAACGTCAGCGCCGGCCCTAACGTGATCCCCGGCGCCGGATAATTGCCGTTCATGATCGAGCCCATGTCGTTGCCGCAGGCATGGAGACCCGCGACCGGCGTGCCGTCCGCGCGCAGCACGCGGGCCTGGGCGTCCACCTGCATGCCGATCGCGGTGCCGAGATCGGCTGGGTAGATGCGCATCGCGAAGAACGGGGCGCGGAGGATCGGCGCGACGCAGGGGTTGGGCTTGTGGCTGATGTCGCCGAGATGCCGCTGATAGATGGTGCTGCCGCGGCCGAACTCGTGATCGCGCCCCTGCTTTGCGCCTTCGTTGTAGCGCGCGAGCGTGGCCGTCAGCACGGAAGGCTTGGTGCCGATCTTCGTCGCCAACTGCGCGATGTCAGCCGCCTCGATCAGTTCGCCGCTCATCACATAGCGCCGCACACTCCACGTGAACGGCTTGATGCGGCCGAGGCCGTAACCCCACAGGAACGGACGGTCGCAGATCAGAAAGAACGGCCGATCCGGCTCGCCATTGCCGTCACGGAGCATGGCGAGCACGAATTCGTGGTGGGATAGCGCCTCATTCACGAAGCGTCGTCCGGCCGCATTCACGGCAATCACGCCGGGCTTGGCGCGATCGGTCACGGTGTGCGGGAACACGCCACGGCTGCCGTCGGCCCTGCGGAATAGCGAGGCCGGCACCCAATAGGCCGGACTTGTCGCTTCCGTGTTGAGTGCGGCACCGGCCGCGGTCGCGAGTCGAAGTCCGTCGCCGGTGCTGGCGGTGTTGGTCGCCGAGACAAGTCGCGCTGCCGCAGGGAAGAAGCGCTTGCGCAAGACGGCGTCGTGCGAGAAGCCGCCGGTCGCCAGCACCACGCCGCGACGCGCTGCGATCGGCCGGTCGCGCGAGCCATAGCGGATGACCACGCCGCCAACGCGATCGCCCTGCATCGAGAGGTCTTCGACGTCGGCGCTGAAGAGAACCTCAACCCGCCGCGCCAGCAGCGAAGCATAGAGCCGCGCGGCAAGCGCGTTGCCGAGATGCAGCGTCGTCCCGCGCGGGCTGCGCAACCGTTGCAACGCGTATGCCGACACCAGCCGCGCCGCGCGCAAGGTCGAGCGCAGCGATTTTCCGACGCTGCGCAAATGCGGGATGTCGAGAGGATCGACCATCATCCCACCGAACAGCGTGAACTCCGGCAGCGGCGGCCGCAGCCGCGCAAAAGCCTGGCCGAGCCGCGTGCCGTCGAACGCCACCGGCCCCAGCACGCGACCGCCTGACGCCGCACCCAATCGCTCGGGATAACAGTCAGGATAGGCCTTCACCGGCTGGAGGCGGACTTCGGTGTTAGCTTCGAGCCAGGTGACCGCCTCAGGCCCGCGCGCGAGGAAGGCGGCGCGCAGACCGGCATTGGCCGGCTCCGGCACGGTGCTCGACAGATATTGAACCGCATCCGTGACGCTGTCCGACAGCCCCGCTTCTTTCATCTTGGCATTGGCGGGAATCCAGACCATGCCACCGGACCAGGCGGTGGTGCCGCCGACGAACGCGGTCTTCTCGATCACCAGCACGCGCAGGCCTTCGGCCGCGGCCACGGCCGCCGCCGTCATGCCACCGGCACCCGCGCCGATGACGATGACGTCGTAGGTCTCATGCGCCGGCATCATGCGGCAAGGGTCCGAGGACGAGGCATGACACCGTCATACCTCGCCCGGAGGGGCCAATGCTAGCGCGCCGGCCTCCGCTCGATCGGGTCGATGTCGATCGCCCGCAGGCGGCCGAGCCGCAGCACGTCCATGGCGAGCCGCCGGCCGATCCGGTCGCGGTCGAGCACGCGGATCAGATCGTCGACGCCGTTGATCTCGACGCCGTCGAGCCTGATCACGACGTCGCCGGGCAACAGGCCCGCCTTCGCCGCAGGGCCGTCAGGCTCGATCTGTGCGATCAGCGCGCCCATCTTGTTCTCGACGCCGGCCAGCACCGCGTGCCGCCGCGGGACCGGCGCTGTCTGCCCGGCAACGCCGATGTAGGCGCGACGGACATAGCCGTGACGAATGATCTCCGACAGCACGAATTGCGCGGTGTTGCTGGCGACCGCGAAGCAGATGCCCTGCGCGCCGTTGATGATCGCCGTGTTGATGCCGATCACCTCGGCATGCGACGACACCAGCGGTCCGCCCGAATTGCCGGGATTGAGCGCGGCATCGGTCTGGATCACGTCCTCGATGGTACGCCCGCTGACCGAGCGGATCGAGCGTCCGAGCGCCGAGACCACGCCGGCGGTCACGGTCGATTCGAAGCCGAGAGGATTGCCGATCGCGATCACGAGCTGGCCGCGGCGCAACGTCTTGGAATTGCCGAGCGCAGCATAAGGCAGATGCCGCACGCCATTGGCGCGCAGCAGCGCAAGATCGGTGTCGGGATCGACACCGAGCACCTGGGCCTCGCCGACATGGCCCTCGACGTCGCGCAGCCGGATCTCCTTGGACGTGCCGACCACATGGCTGTTGGTGAGGACGAGGCCGTCGGGCGAGATCACGATGCCCGAGCCGAGCCCGCCGCGCTCGCGTCTATCAGGCACTTTGGGACCCGTCTCGACGCGCACGACCGCAGGGCCGACACGGTCGGTGACGTCGATCACGGCGTTGGAATAGGCGTCGAGCAGTGCCCGGTCGTCGTCCGGGGCAGCAGCCGCTGTTCGCGATGACGGGGTGTCATCGACGATATCTGAGGTGAAATCCAGCATGGCAAGAGTCCTTGAAGGCACACACAGATGGTGGCCTGCTCACTGCCGCGCAAGGTGCCCGCCTGGCGCGCAGGGCTGGACTGCCGGGTCTTGACTGCCCAGGTGGCTAGGGGACCTGCCTCAGCGAGCCGCCCCTCGCCTTGACCGGATCGAGCAGCGACCAGTCGCCGTCCGGCAGCACATGGCCCTTGGGGAACGGCGCGCGCAGCTCGATCCCCAGCGAGCGCAGCACGCGGTCGTCGCGATAGTAGCATTGCAGCACGACACGGGCGAGCGTGGCCGCAGCAGCACCGCCGCTCTTGCGGAACTCCTGCGCCACCGCATCGCGTTTCTCGGCATCGAGCCCGGCGAGCGGCGCTCCTGCCAACCGGGCCAGATGATCCAGGGCCGCCGCCACCAATTTGGTGTCGCGCCCGAGCGTTGCCAGCATGTCGGCCTGGATCACGGGATCGTCCGCGCCGGGCACCTTGTACTCGTCGCTGGCGGGAACGATCATCGCGGCTATGGTGCGGAGGTCGTCGCGCTGAGTGCGCGTCAGTTGATTGTCTGCGGACATGACGGCCTCAATCGAACAAATTGGCGAGGCGCTGCTTCATCTGGTCGGCGATGTAGAGCGCGAGGGCCTGGATGGTGGAGGTCGGGTTCACGCCGCCCGAGGTGACGAAGATGCTGCCATCGACGATGAAGAGGTTCTTCACGTCGTGGCTGCGGCCCCATTCGTTGACCACGGAGCGTTCGGGGTCGATACCCATCCGCGCGGTGCCGAGCAGGTGCCAGCCGCCCCAGGGGATCGGCGAGTTGATGCAGATATCGGTCGCGCCTGCCGTCTCCAGAAACTCGCGGCCGCGGGCAAGCGCGTGCTCCATCATCTTCCGGCTGTTCTCGCTGATGGTATAGTCGATCTTCGGCGCGGGAATGCCGTGGCTGTCCTTCAGGGCCGGATCGAGCGTGACTTGATTGTGCTCCTCCGGCAAATCCTCGCAGATCGCCGAGAAGCCGAGCCGATGGCCGTTGAGCTTGCGGAAGACACGGTGATGATCCTCGCCCCACGGCAAAATGCCCTTCTGCTCGCTGACGACCGCTTCGAACACCGGACCGGCGCCGCGCACGAACTGGACGCCATAGCCACGCACGAATCCGCGCGACAGGTCGGTGTCGTACCACTCCTTGCTCCACAGGCAGGTCGGCGGCGCGCGGTTGCTGTCGGTCGGCTCCTTCACATAACCGTAGATCTGCGCATAGGGATGGAACATCAGGTTCTTGCCGACGAGGCCAGATGAATTGGCAAGGCCGTTCGGAAAGCGGCTGGATTTCGAGTTGAGCAGCAGCCGCGGCGTGCCGACGCCATTGCAGGCAATGATGACGACATGCGCGGGCTGGAACTGCTCGACGCCGTCCTTGTCGTAATAGACCACGCCCGAAGCCATGCCGTTCTCGTCGGTGGTGATCTCGCGCACCCGGCAATGGGTTCGCAGCTCGACGCCGGCGCGGATCGCGTGCGGCCAATAGGTGATGTCCGTGGAGGATTTCGCGCCTTGCGCGCAGGCCGGCGTGCAATGGCCGAGATTGATGCAGCGCGCCCGGCCCTCGTAGTCCATGGTCGCGACCGTCGTGTCCGACGGCCACCAGTGCCAGCCGAGCTTGTTCATGGCCTTGCCGATGATGGCGCCGGACAATCCCATCGGTTGCTGCGGCATCGGCGGATGCGTCAGCGGCGAGAGTGGATCGCCTGAGAGCCCCGACGTGCCCATCATGCGGTCGTTCTCCTCGAAGAACGGCGTCAGCGCGTCGTAGTCGATCGGCCAGTCGTCCGCGACGCCATCGAGCGTTTTGACCTTGAAATCGGAAGGATGCAGCCGCGGCCAATGCGCGGTGTACATCACCGTCGAGCCACCGACAGCGTTGTAGTTCACGACCTTGATCGGCGAATTGTCGTCGTTGATGGGATAGTCCTCTCGCCGGCCGCGCACGTTCGGGCTCGACGACCACTCACCAAAGAACTTGGCCTCCCAGTCCCGGCCCGTGCTCGGATATTCCGCCGGGTTCATCCAGCCGCCCTGCTCAAGACAGAGAATGTGCATCTTGGTGTCGGCCAGCGACCACGCCACCGCCGCGCCCGAAGCGCCGGCGCCGATGATCAGGACGTCCACGGGGTCTTTCATCGCAACCTCTTCCTCCCGCCCTCGCCGCTTACCGGGCGATTCGGCCTGCATGGTCGGCAAGGCCTGCGAACGATAGGGTCAGAGCGGGCGGGGAGTAAAGCCGCAGGGCCGGAATGTCGCACTTCGCAGGGTGCAGACCATTGGTATCGCCACATCCGGATGCTAGGAACGAGGTGCACGAGCAATCGATAGCGAGATCGTATGTCCTTCCGAAATGTCTTTGCCGCCGCCCGCGCTTTTGCGCTCATTTTGACTTTCGCCTTGTCCGGATTTCTGTCGTCCTCCGAGCCGGCTTCCGCGCTGACCGCCGCCGCGACAGTCCGTGACGGCAACTCCATCCAGCTTGGCGACGTCACCTACCGGCTCGACGGTGTCGACGCGCCCGAGCTGGACCAGGTCTGCATCGACGATCACGCCGATCCCTGGACCTGCGGTATCGAGGCCCGCGACCAGCTGGCGAAGCTGATCAACAAGCGCTCGGTGCGTTGTGACGATGTCGGACCGGAGAAGAGCTTCGGTAAGCGGCATCGCGCCATCTGCACGGCCGAGGGCGACAAGGCCACCTTGAACGAGCAGCTGGTCAAGCTCGGATTTGCCGTCGCGCGGGAGCCGATCAAGGCGAACGTCAAGCCGGCGGCGGGCGAAGCCAAGACGGCCTCGGCCGGAATCTGGAAGGGCTGCTTTGTTGCACCGCAAGACTTTCGCAGTGGCAAGAAGGACGGCGCCCTCCTGGGCGCTGCCTGCCGCCAGGACCGCGACAAGGAAATTCGAGCCGTGCTCTTCCCGGAGGAGCTGACGATGCCGCCGAGCTGCAGCATCAAGGGCAAGCTTGCGGTGCGCGCCCGCGTCACCGGTAATATCGGCATCTATCATCTGCGGGGTTGCCCGAGCTACCCGGCCACCACCAAGCCGGACCGCTGGTTCTGCTCGGAGAACGACGCCCAGGCTGCCGGCTTCCGCAAGGCCTACAACTGCCGCCGGCCGAAGTGAATGAAATCGCTCACGCAGCCGTGAGTGGTAGTCCGGGACCGTATTGATCCGGAATTGAACTCAGGCGGGACTTGCTGCATTTGTATGCGTACGCAAGCGCTTGCGCATGCGTTTCCTTGGCAGCAATCCGGCTTCGGCCGATTGCCTTGCTTGGGCGTTTCCTCCCTAGACTTGGGCCGCTTGTCACAACAAGCGGCTCTTCTTTTTTGCGCCGGTCCTATCACTGCATCCGCATGATCTGGTCCATCGGCGGCATGTTGGCGTTCAGATGCGCCATGATCCAGACCGTGCCGCCGACCACGAGGAAGACCACCAGAAGGCCGAAGGCGAGCGCCAGCACGTTGTTGGTGTTGTCCGGGCCGGTGGTGATGTGCAGGAAGAACACCAGATGCACGCCCATCTGCGCGATCGCGAGCACGATCAGGGCGACGGGAATCGAGGGCTGCCACACCAGATCGGTGCCGGCGATGAAGAACGACGTCGCCGTGAGCAGCAGCGCAAGCACGAGCCCGACGACGTAGCCGAGGATACGGACCCCGACACTATGTTGCTCCTCGTCGCCCGGTGCGAGGTCATGTTCGGCATGCATGTGCGTCTGATCGCTCATACGCCACTCCCAAGCAGGTAGACCACGGAGAAGACCCCGACCCAGATGATGTCGAGCGCGTGCCAGAACAGCGCAAAGCATATCATCCGGCGTAAGACATCGGCGCGGAAACCCTTGGCGAACACCTGGGCCATCATGGTGAGCAGCCACAAGACGCCGGCAGAGACATGCAGGCCGTGGCAGCCGACCAGCGAGAAGAAAGCGGTCAGGAACGCACTACGGGACGGGCCATAGCCGCGGGCGACGAGATCGGCGAACTCGCGGAACTCGATGGCGAGGAAGATCAGCCCGAGCACGCAGGTCACGGCCATGCCGAGATAGAACCAGAAGCGGTTGCGGACGTCGGCGGCAATACTGGCCATGCCGCAGGTGAAGCTCGACAGCAGCAGGCAGACCGTCTCGATCGCGACATTCCCCTGCTCGAAAATCTCCGAGCCTTTCGGGCCACCGGCGGTCTGGCCGGACAGCACCGCATAGGCGGCGAAGAAGCAGGAGAACATCACGATGTCGGAGAGCAGGAACACCCAGAAGCCGTAGGCGGTGACGATCCGCTTCGACGCAGGCCCGGGATGCTCGATCACGACGCCGATGTGATGGGGATCGGCATGCGCACGGCCGGCGGTTGCAGTCATCGACATCAGATCGCTCCCGCCATGCTGACGAGGCTGCGGCGCTCCTCGATATTGACGCGGTCGATGCGGGCGACTTCCTCGGCCGGAATGACGTATTCGTCATGGTCGCGCCAGGCGAACACGACGAAGGTCGCAAATGCGCCGAGGCCGCCGAGGATCACCATCCACCAGATATGCCAGATCAGCGCAAAGCCCATGATGGTGGCAAAGAACGCGCAGACGAAGCCGGTCGGCGAGTTCCGGGGCATCTCGATGTCACGATACTCGGGCACGTCATGCTCGAGCGATTGCTGCCGGGCGCGTACCTTCATGTCCCAATAGGCGTCCTCGCCGCGCACGTCGGGATTGAAGGCGAAATTGAACACCGGCGGGGGCGACGACGTCGCCCATTCCAGCGAGCGGCCGTCCCAGGGATCGCCGGTGCGGTCGCGCAGCGCTTCGCGATTGCGGATGCTGACCACGAGCTGCACGATCTGGCAGATCACCCCGATCGTCAGCACCGCCATGCCGAATGCGGCCACGATCATCCAAGGCCGCCAGGCCGCGACGTCGTAATGCTGCATGCGGCGAGTCATGCCGAGCATGCCGGCAATGTAGAGCGGGACGAAGGTGATGAAGAAGCCGAGGAAGGTGAACCAGAACGCAGCCTTGCCCCAGCGTTCGTCGAGGCGGAAGCCGAACGCCTTCGGAAACCAGTATTCGAAGCCGGCGAAGGCACCGAACAGCACGCCGCCGATGATGACGTTGTGGAAGTGCGCCACCAGGAACATGCTGTTGTGGAGCATGAAGTCGGCCGGCGGCACCGCGAGAAGCACGCCCGTCAGGCCGCCGATGATGAAGGTGACCATGAAGCCGACCGACCACAGCATCGGCGTCGCGAAGCGGATGCGGCCGCCATACATCGTGAACAGCCAATTGTAGATCTTCACCCCCGTCGGTATCGCGATGATCATGCTGGCGATGCCGAAGATGGCGTTGACGTCGGGCCCTGCGCCCATCGTGAAGAAATGATGCAGCCAGACCATGAAGGAGATGACGCAGATCGCCATGGTCGCGAGCACCATCGAGCGATAGCCGAACAGCGCCTTGCCGGAGAAGGTCGAGACGACCTCGGAAAAAATGCCGAAGGCCGGCAGCACCAGGATGTAGACCTCCGGATGGCCCCAGGCCCAGATCAGGTTCATGAACATCATGACGTTGCCGCCGGCTTCGTTGGTAAAGAAGTGGAAGCCGAGATAACGGTCGAGCAGCAGCATCGCGAGCGTGGCGGTGAGGATCGGGAAGGCCGCGACGATGAGCAGGTTCGAAGCCAGCGTGGTCCAGCAGAACATCGGCATGCGCAGATAGTTCATGCCCTTGGTGCGCAGCTTCAGCACGGTCGTGACGAGATTGATGCCGGCCACCAGCGTGCCGACGCCCGAGATCTGCAGCGACCAGGCGTAATAATCGACGCCGACGCCCGGCGAATAGGACAATTCCGACAGCGGCGGAAAGGCGAGCCAGCCGGTGCGCGCAAACTCCCCGATCACGAGGGAGAGATTGACCAGCAGCGCGCCGGTCGCGGTCAGCCAGAAGCCGACCGAATTGAGCGTCGGGAAGGCGACGTCACGCACGCCGAGCTGCAGCGGCACCACGAGGTTCATCAGCCCGATCACGAACGGCATCGCCACGAAGAAGATCATGATGGTGCCGTGCGCCGAGAAGATCTGGTTGTAGTGCTCCGGCGGCAGATAGCCCTGCGACTGGTAGGCGACGGCCTGCTGGATCCGCATCATGATGGCGTCGCTGCCGCCGCGCAGCAGCATTACAGACGCCAGCAGGATGTACATGACGCCGATGCGCTTGTGATCGACGCTCGTGATCCATGCGTGCCAGAGATAGGGCAGATGCCCCTTCACCACGACCCAGATCAGCACGCCCAGAATCGCGACCAGCACGACCGCGCCCGCGACGAGCGGGATCGGCTGATCGACGGGGATCGCGGACCAATCGAGCTTACCGAGCATCGTGGCCTCCACTGTGCGGACGGCCGGCCTCGGAGATCAGCTCCGGCCCCGGTCCCGGCGGAATGTGCTGGTTCGCGATCAGGTCGAACAGGCGCGGGTCTTCGAGACGATAGGCCGGCCTGCCCTTCTCGATCCCCTGCTGCATCAGCTTCCTGTAGCTGGCCTCGTCCAGCACCGCGTCCGTCTTCGCCGTGGTCGCCACCCAGTCCGGAAAGGCGAGCGGCGAGATCACGTTGACGTCGAACATCATGTCGGGAAAGCCGTCGCCGGAGAAATGCGCCGACAGTCCTTGCAGCTTGCCTTCATTGTCGGCGCGCAAGTTCAGCTTCGTCACCATGCCGTTCATGGTGTAGATCATGCTGCCGAGCTGCGGGATGAAGAACGTGTTCATGACACTCGACGACGTCAGCTGGAAATTCAGCTCGGCGCCGGCCGGCACCGTCAGCGTGTTGACGGTGGCAATGCGCTGGTCCGGATAGATGAACAGCCATTTCCAGTCGAGCGAGACGGCCTGGATGCGGACCGGACTGCCCGTCCCCGGCACGGGCGCTGCGGGATCGAGCTGGTGCGAGCCGATCCAGGCGACGCCGCCGAGCAGGATGACGGTGAGCGCCGGGATCGACCACACCACCATCTCGACCCGGCCGGAATAGACGAAGTCCGGCTGGTAGCGCGCTTTGGTGTTCGAGGCACGAAACCAGAACGCAAAGGCCAGGATCGCGACAATGGTCGGCACCACGATCGCGAGCATGATGAAGACGGAATCGATCAGGATGGTGCTGTTGGCCGCAGCCACGGGCCCTTGCGGATCGAGCAGATTCATCGGCAAGCCACTGGCGGTTGGGAAGCCCCGGGAGACAGCCTAGCGCGGGACAGGCTCCGCAACAAACGCGATCGCGTGAAGCCGGTTCCAAGTCGCGCGATCCCTGCGGTCTCCAATCTCGTGCGGCGGCATGCAATTCCATGCGATGTCAATGACATCGGCGCGGGACCACCGGCCTTCTCTCTCGTCGGCACGATTGCTAGTCTGCACGAAAATCGTGGGATGAAACGACATGCAGGGCCCAGAGGACGATGCCGGCCTCGCCGGCAAGGTGGCGCTCATCAGCGGCGGCGGCGCCGCAGGCGACGGCATCGGCAACGGCCGCGCCGCAGCAATTCTGCTGGCTCGCGCCGGTGCAAGAGTGCTGGTGGCCGATCGCGACCTCAAGCTTGCCGAACGCACCGTGGGAATGATCGCCGCCGAAGGCGGCACCGCCGCTGCGCATGGCGGTGATGTCACCGATGAAGCCGATTGCAAGCGGCTCGTCGAAGCCGCGCTCGACCGCTGGGGTCGGCTCGATTTCCTCGACAACAATGTCGGCATCGGCAGCCGCGGCAGCGTGGTGGACGAAGCACCCGAGCAATACCGCCGCGTCATGCAGGTCAACGTCGAGACCATGTTCCTGATGTCGAAGCATGCGATCCCCGCCATGATCAGGACCGCCGGGGGCGGCGCGATCGTCAATATCTCCTCGATCTCGGCGCTGCGGCCGCGCGGGCTCACGACTTACTCGACATCGAAGGCCGCCATCATCGGCCTGACGCGCGCGATGGCCGTCGACCACGGTCGCGACAACATCCGCGTCAACTGCATTTGCCCCGGCCCCATGTACACGCCGATGGTCTACGCCCGCGGCATGAGCGAGCAGGCGCGCGCCAACCGCGCCAGGGCTTCCCTGCTCAAGACCGAAGGCACCGGCTGGGACGTCGGCCACGCCGTCAGATTCCTGCTCAGCAACTTCGCGCGCTACATCACCGGCCAAGTGCTGGTGGTCGACGGCGGCGTGACGCTGCAAGCCCCCGAACGCGAGTCGCAAGAACACTAGAGGAAACATGGAAATGGCCCGCCTGCCTTACCTCGAGGCCGACCAGGTCGCGCCCGAATATCGCGACATGCTCAAGCGCAACACCAATCTCCACAAGCTGCTGGTCAACTCGCCGGAGATGGCACGCGCCTTCAACGGCATCGGCGGCTACATCCGCTTCAAGAGCAAGCTCGACCCGCGCCTGCGCGAGCTCGCGATCCTCCAAGTCGGCTGGATGGAGAAGTCGGAATACGAGTTCACCCACCACGTGAAGATCGGCAAGGAGTTCGGCGTCACCGACGCTGATATCGCCGGCCTGATGGCGGAGACCGAGGGCAAGCCGTCGAAGCTCGAGCCGCTGGCGAGAGCGATCCTGAAGGGCGCCCGCGAGATGGTGCGCGAGCTCGCGATGTCCGATGCGACCTTCGCCGAAATCAAGGCGCACCTCTCCGACGAGCACATGGTCGACCTCGTTCTCACCATCGCCTTCTATTGCGGCGTGGTCCGCGTGCTCGCGACCATGAAGATCGACAACGAGCCGTATTACAAAGAGGTACTCCAGCAGTACCCGATCCCGGGAGTGAACTGAGATGCGCTTGAAGGACAAGGTTGCGATCGTGGTCGGCGCCGGACAGAGCCCCGGCGAAGGCATGGGCAACGGCCGCGCCACCGCGCTGACTTTCGCGCGCGAGGGCGCGAAGGTCCTGTGCGTCGACCATCATCTGGAATCGGCACAGGAGACGGTTGCGATGATCGCCGCGAAAGGCGGCACTGCCGCGGCTTTCAAGGCTGACGTCACAAAGTCCGCCGACATCAAAGCAATGGTGGCGGACGCGCAGGCGCGCTGGGGCCGGATCGACGTGCTGCACAACAATGTCGGCGTCAGCCTGTCCGGCGGCGACGCCGAGCTGCTGCAACTCACCGAGGAGGCGTTCGACCGCGTCGTCGCCATCAATCTCAAGAGCTGCATTCTCGCCGCGAAGGAAGTCATCCCGATCATGCGCGCGCAAGCCAGCGGCGCCATCATCAACATCTCCTCGATGGCGGCGATCACGACCTATCCTTACGTCGCCTACAAGGCGACGAAGTCGGCGATGATCGCCTTCACCGAGCAGCTCGCCTACCAGAACGCCGAATACGGCATCCGCGCCAACGTCATCCTGCCCGGGCTGATGAACACACCGATGGCCGTCGACACCCGCGCCCGCGAATGGCACAAGACGCGCGCCGAGGTCGAAGCCGAGCGCGACAGCAAGGTACCGCTGCGCAAGAAAATGGGCACGGGCTGGGACGTCGCCAACGCCGCGCTGTTCCTGGCGTCGGACGAGGCGAACTTCATCACGGGCGTGACGCTTCCGGTCGATGGCGGCGCCAGCGTGAGACGGGGGTAGTCTCTCTTCTCCCTCTCCCCGCTTGCGGGGAGAGGGTCGGGGTGAGGGGGAGCCTCCGCGAAGTCGGTGATAGATGGACTCGCGGAGAGTCCTCCTCACCCGGAATTTGCTCCCGCAAATTCCGGCCTCTCCCCGCACGCGGGGAGAGGCGAAGGAGACCGTCACCGCGCCGCGCTTGTCACCCGCCAGATCGTGCCGTTGCCATCTTCCGAGATCAGCAGCGATCCATCCTTCGCCACCGCCACGCCCACCGGCCTTCCCCACACCTCCGTGTCGCTGACGACGAACCCCGTGACGAAGTCCTCGTACTCTCCGGTCGGCTTGCCGTCCTTCATGCGGATGCGGATCACCTTGTAGCCGGTGCGCTTGGAGCGGTTCCAGGAGCCGTGCTCGGCGGCGAAGGCATCGCCCTGGTATTCGGCCGGAAACTGCGTGCCCTGGTAGAACGTCATGCCGAGCGACGCCGAATGCGGCTGGATCAGCACATCCGGCACCGTCACCTTGTCCTTGAGATCAGGCCGCGCGCCGGCATGGCGCGGGTCTTCGTTGCTGCCGATGTAGAACCACGGCCAACCGTAGAAGGCGCCCTCCTTCACGCTGGTGACGTAATCGGGCACGAGATCGTCGCCGAGACCATCGCGCTCGTTGGTCGAGCACCAGGGCAGACCGGTTTGAGGCTGGATCGCAAGACCGACGCAGTTGCGGATGCCGGTGGCGTAGATCTTCCGCTCCTTGCCATCGGGCGTGAAAGCCAGCACCGCGGCGCGCTCGGTCTCGCTGGCCCAGGCCGCGCCGAGCGGCTGCGCTTTCGACCAGGCCTCCATCCCGCCCGGCGGCGTGCCCAGACCTTCGGCGACGTTGCTGAGCGAGCCGACGGAGACCAGCATGCGCTTGTTGTCGGGCGTGAAGACGATGTCGCGGGTGGAATGGCCACCGTCATGCGGCAGGCTCGGCACGATCGTCTCGGCCTTGCGCGCCTTGAGATCGCCGGCCTGATAGGGAAAGCGGACGACGCTGTCGGTGTTGGCGACATAGACCCATTGCGGATTGTCGCCGTTCGGGAAGAAGGCGATGCCGAAGGGCTGGCGCAAGCCGCTGGCAAACACCTCGTTGGTCGCGACCTTGCCACCCTCGCCGGCGCGCAGCACACGAATGGTTCCGGCCCGCGTCTCCGCGACGAACACGTCGCCGTTCGGCGCCACCCTGATGATGCGCGGCGCGCGCAAGCCATCGGCGAACAGCTCGATCTTGAAGCCCGCGGGCACCCGGAGCGCGGCCTCCGCCGGACGCGGCACCACGCGCGAGGAGCTCGCGACCGAGCGCGTCGCGCCGGGCCGGACCAGATCCTGCGGCCGGATCAGCCTGACCGTGCCGGGCTTGTCGGCCTGCCAATCGCCATAGGCATCCTTGCCCTGCAGCGCCGGCTCCGCCTGCGCACAGGTCGCAGCCAACCCCACAGCCAGCACCACGATCGAAATTCTGCTCGTCACCTCATGATCCTCCCGACCCTTTACGTCCACGAGCCCCTGCGCCAGCTGATGCCCGCACGATGGGCATCAACCACGACCATCGTACTGGAAAATGCGGCCGATCGATGCGACAGATTATATGGGCGCGGCCGCAAGTTGCGGCATCACTATCGCGATCGTTGGGAAGACCATGTGGGGATCGATCATATCGGAATGGGCGAGCCTGCTGCTGCGCTGGCTGCACGTAGTGGCAGCGATCGCCTGGATCGGCAGTTCCTTCTACTTCATCGCGCTCGACCTCAGCCTCAGGCCCGGAAGTAACCTGCCCGATGGCGTGCAGGGCGAGGCCTGGCAGGTCCATGGCGGCGGCTTCTACCGGATCATGAAATATCTGGTTGCCCCCAGCCAGATGCCGGACGAACTCACCTGGTTCAAATGGGAGGCCTACACCACCTGGCTGTCCGGCTTCGCGCTGATGGTGGTGGTGTACTATCTCGAGGCCGATCTGTTCCTGGTCGACAAGTCGATCCTCGACCTCACGCCGTTCCAGGCCGGCCTGTTCAGCCTCGCGAGCCTCGCGCTGGCCTGGCTGCTCTACGAGGCCGCCTGCCGTTCCGGTCTCGCACAGCGCGAATTGCCCTTCGCCATCGGCGGCTATCTGTTCCTGGTCGCGCTGACCTATGCCTTCACCCACGTGCTGAGCGGCCGTGGCGCCTTCAACCAGATCGGCGCGATCATCGGCACCATCATGGTGGCCAATGTCTTCACCCTGATCATCCCGAACCAGAAGAGGATCGTGGCCAGCCTGATCGCCGGGCAGGCGCCGGATCCAAAGCTCGGCAAGGCCAGCAAGGAGCGCTCGGTCCACAACAACTATCTGACCCTGCCGGTCGTCGTGCTGATGATCAGCAACCACTATCCCCTGCTCTACGCCACCCGCTTCAACTGGATCATCGTCGCGATCATTCTGGCGCTCGGTCCCGTGATCCGCCACTTCTTCAACGAGCGGCACGCGGGCCGCAAATCGCCATGGTGGGTGTGGGGCGTGGCAACCGTGGGCGTCATCGCGATTCTCTTCCTCTCCGCGGCAGGTCCGCGCGCGGCGAAAACGAGCGCGCTGTCTGCACCGGTCACGCTTGCCAACGTCGAGGAGATCGTGATGTCCCGCTGCAGCATGTGCCACGCAGCCGAGCCGGTCTGGGCCGGGATCGTCACCGCGCCGAAAGGCATCCTGCTCGACGCACCCGAGCACATCCACCGCAACATCCGCCTGATCGGCCGCGTCGCGGCCTGGTCAAGCGCGATGCCGCCGGGCAACATCACCGAGATGACCCGCGAGGAGCGCGCCGTCCTCGCCGCCTATCTCGAGCAGGCCCGCTGATCGCCGCGCCAACAGATCATTTCTGCGGAACGAAATTGCTCGTCTCGCGCCGAATTGAAAATGACTTGTGCGCCTATCCGGCGTAGACAGGACCGGCAGCCGCCGCCGCGGCACGAAGTTGGTTTGCAATCGGGGAAGAACAGTGGCCCTCAGGAACGTCATCGGTATCGACCACGCCGTGGTCATGGTTCAGGACCTCGACAAGGCCGCCGAGAATTATCGGCAGCTCGGCTTCACGGTGTCCCCGCGCGGCACCCATAGTGCGCATATGGGCACCGGCAACTACACCATCATGTTCGACCCCGACTACATGGAGCTGCTCGGCGTGCTCGCCGCGACCGAGCACAACGCGCCGGCACGCGCCTTCCTCGACAAGCATGGCGAGGGAATCGAGCGCATCGCCTTCACCGCCGTCGATTCCGCCGCGGGCGCGGAGGAGATCCGCGCACGCGGCCTGACGCCGATCGGGCCCACCGATTTCGAGCGGCCGGTGACGCTGCCTGACGGCACGGTCTCGGCCGCAAAATTCCGCACCTTCATGTGGCCGACCGCGGAAGCGCCGGGCGGCGTTCGCATCTTCGCCTGCCAGCACAAGACGCGCGAGACCGTGTGGATCCCCGAGCTGATGAAGCACGCCAACATGGCGAAGCGGATCAAGCAGACGCTGATCGCAACGCCCGAGCCGGCGCAGGAAGCTGCACATCTCGGCCGGCTGATCGACCGCGAGCCGAACGCGGAGTCCGACGGCGCCGTGACCGTGCCCTCCGGCGACGATCGCGCCGACTTCGTCTATCTGACGCTGGAGCAACTCGGAAAGCGCTATCCCGGCGTGCCGCTCGCCGGCCTCTCCGAGCGCGGCGGGGCAGCGCTGGTGCTCGTCAGCGGCGATCTCGCTGCGACGGAGAAGACGCTGGGGTCGGCCGCCGTGCGCAGCGGGTCTGCGGTCTGCGTGCCGCCGGCCAAGGCCAACGGCACCCTGCTCGCCTTCGTGACCGGCTGATTTGAGCTAATTCTTTAACGCATGTTTACCCGGCGGCTCTAGGATTCCCCGCGATCCAAGCCACCGGGGCCAACGCATGTTCAAAGAGGGATCGCCGATCGCCTATGACGCGCCGGCCGAACTGAAGAAGTGGCCGTCGCTCAAGGGCGAGCGGCAGAAGGACCGCGGTCCGCCCTATCTCGTCTACAACGGCACGCTCGCCGACTGCGTCCGCGAGCTCATGGGCAAGCCGATCAAGGGCATCTCGCTCTACGACATCATGACGAAGCCGCAGGCCGCCTTCGACCAGACCGTACTGTCGCCCGGCGATGCCGCCGAGATCGCGATGCGCAAGGATTTTCCGAAGGCGTAAGCGCCACTGGTTGAGCTGCAATACCGCTCGGAGCGCCGCGGCCCCGTAGATCCGCGGGCCGATGCGCTCGCTGTGGGGCGGGAACACCGTACTAACACCGGCTCTCCAGCGGAATCGCAGCTTCGCCGCAATTACGGTTAATGAAGTCCTCGTCACCGGCCGACGCCGGTCGTTCCCCCACAGTTCGAGGACTTTTCCCGAGATGCGATTTCTCGTCGCGGCTTGCGCTGCGTTCCTGATCTTGATGTTCGACGTCGGGTCGACGACGTCCCGGCACGCAGACGACATCGACAGCTCCCTTCCGAAGGCCGATCGCGGGCATTCTCTGGTTCCGCTCGTCGAGCTCTTTCTCGCAAGCGTACAGGCCATCGAACTTGCGAATGCACGCGCGGCCTACGAGGAGACGATCGAGCCGCCGCTCACGGTCGAGACCGCCATGCAGGCTCCGGCTTCCGCGACCGAGAAATTCTGCTCCGCGCTGAGGGAAGCTGCCGAAGCCAGCGGCATTCCCGTGCCGTTCTTTGCCCGCCTGCTCTGGCAGGAGAGCCGCTTCAAGTCCGACGAGGTCAGCCAGGCCGGCGCACAGGGCGTCGCGCAGTTCATGCCGGAGACGGCCGCCGAAGTCGGGCTCGACGATCCCTTTGATCCCATGAAGGCGCTGCCCGCTTCGGCAAAGTTCCTGCGCAAGCTGCGCGATGATTTCGGCAATCTCGGCCTCGCCGCGGCCGCCTACAATGCGGGCCCGGGCCGCGTTCAGAAGTGGCTGGCCAAGGAAAGCGAGCTGCCCCGCGAGACGCGAGACTATGTCCGCATCATCACCGGCACCAAGGCCGAGGACTGGACCGAGCGATCGGAGGCCCTTGCGATCCGGATCGACTTGCCGCGCGAAGCACCTTGCGAAGGGGTCGGCAGCCTGTCGAAGGCAAAGGACGTCGCCTGGGTTCCAGTCAATCTGACGCCCTCCGCCATCGCCTTCATTCGCAAGGCCGAGCAGCTCGCCGCGCGGTTGGCGACGAGCCGTTCCCGCAAGCGGTTCGCAACCCTGCTCCGGAAGAGCGCTTCCGCCCATGGCAAGGCGCGCAGCATGATTGCAGCGCGCGCGGCCGGCAAGAACGCCAAAGCCCACGCCGTCCGGCTCGCATCACGCGAGCGCTCGGCGAGCTGATGCGGCAGGCGGAAGCCACTTGATGGCGCAGCCTGCTGCCTGCACCATTGAGTTATGCTAGAGCATTTTCGGTTCTGATTGAATCAGAACCGAAGCTCTAGATTCTTGTTTTGACGCGTTTTCTTCACGCGAACCGGTGTC
>NZ_LFJB01000045.1:0-47057 GCF_006658625.1 Bradyrhizobium sp. UNPF46 | reverse complement strand
AAGGTCCAACCCAAACGCCAATCAGCAACGAATTTGCCGGTTTTTCAGCAGACTGCTAGAGCGTTTTCGAGCGAAGTGGACACCGGGTCGCGTGAAGAAAACGCGTCAAAACAACAATCTAGAGCTTCGGTTCTGATTCAATCAGAACCGAAAATGCTCTAGTTCCGCACGGCGTAGAGCGGGGTTCGCAGGGTCAGCTGGTAGGACGGCTTCGGCATCCAGGCGATCTGCGCGGTGATGCCGAACAGGCGGTTGTCGTTGTCGTCCATGCGATCGAGGTCGAGCCGCAGGATCGGCTGCGTGAAAGACTCCGCCAGCGTCCGGCCCGCGAGCTGCGCGCCGCCGAACGACTGCACGCCGAGGCGCCCGGTGAACTTCCAGTTGCTCGGCCATTGGTAATAGCCGCCGGCATAGAGGATCGTGTTTGGCCGGATGCTGGCGAACGGGCTGGCGATGGTGGTGTAGGTATATTGCATGCCGGCCAGCCAGCCCCGCGTCTCGTCCTCGTCGAGCGCGTAGTCGAATTCCAGGATGTTGTTGAACGAGTTCGTCATGCCCTGCTCGTTCGGCACCGACTGCGTCAGGGTCGATTGCAGCGTGATGGTCGGGATCCTGCCGCCATTCTGCTGATAAAGGTCAGCCTGCACGCCAATGTTCCAGCTCGTGACGTCGAACGTCGACCAGCCGCCGCCGATGTCGGTCGTCGAGCCCGATACGCCGCCATAGAGCGAGACGCGGTCGTTGACGTCGACGGTCAGCGGCAGGTCGACGGCAATCGACTTCGCGGCCGGCAGGCCGTTCGGCAGCGTCGCGCCTCTGCGCACCGCCAGGGCTTCGAGGGCGGTCGACAGCGACGTGGTGCCGAAGCCGAGCCCGAGCGTCCCCGCAGGGATCGACGCATAGGTCGTACGCAGATCGAGATAGAGGTTCGGGATCGCGGGTTTCGCCGGCGCATCCTCCTCGTCGTCGGCGGCGAAGGCCGCGCCGGCCGAAACCATCAGACAGGCCAGTCCCATCGCGACAGCGCGCAAGACTGGACGATTTGACGGGCGGCGAGGGGACACGTGACAATCCGACGCGTGGGTCGTGGTGGCGAAATCGTGAGCTAGATGGAACGTGATTGTTCCCGCGGTCAAGCGCTATCGGCAGACCATGGACGGCATCGACAGGCGCGGCTACCTTGCCGGGATCGCACAGACTCGCTCGCCGGCCGAGATAGGCCGGACAACGGAGGACGACAGCCATGACCACGTCACGCCGCATCCTGCTCGCTGGAATGGCGGGGCTCGCCGTCGCTCCGACCGCCGTGGCGGCTGCGCCCGCGCCGGTGCCCGATGACACGACGGTTGCCGAGGAACGCTTTGCGCGCATGATTGCCGCCGCGCATGCGCCCGATGTCAGCTGCGCCCGCCAGGCGGAGCGCTATGCGGACGCGCATTGGCCTGACTACGTCATGGCCGCCCGGGCCGTGATCGACGCGCGCGCGTAATCCGCACTACCTCTCCACCGCTCGCCGCACCTGCTCGCCGATCTGCGACAGCACCAGCTGCGCTTGCGGCAGGATCGCGCCCATGGCGTGGAAATTGTGAACCATGCCGTCGTGACAGACATGCTCGACGGCGACGCCTGCGGCGAGCAGCTTGCGGGCATAGGCGTTGCCTTCATCGCGCATCGGGTCGTATTCGGCGGTGTGGATGATCGCGGTCGGCAGGCCAGCGACCCGTGTTGCGCGCAGCGGAGACACGCGGGGATCTGCCGTGTCGATTCCCTCGGGCAGATAGTCGGCGAGATCGGCCTCGATCGTGACGCGGTCGATCAGATGGCCCTCGGCAAAGGCTTCGCGTGAGGGCGAGGTTTCCTCGAAATCCAGCACCGGGCAGATCAGACATTGCGCGGCGATGGCAAGGCCTGCGGTCTGCGCCGCCTCCTGGCATACGATCGCCGCGAGCGTTGCCCCGGCGGAATCGCCGCCGACCACCAGGCGGTCGGCGTCGATGCCGAGCGAGGCGGCCTCGCGCGCAACCCATTCGGTGGCGGTGATCGCGTCCTCGATCGCGGCCGGAAAGGGATGCTCCGGCGCGAGCCGGTAGTCGACCGAGACGAGGCGGCAGCCGGTGGCATGCGCCAGCGCCGCCGCGATGCGGTCATGCGTGGCAATGCCGCCGGCAACGAGACCGCCGCCGTGGAAGAACACGAAGCCCGGCGCAAGCTCCTCGGCACTTGCAGGCGTGTAGAGCCGATAGGGCACCTCGTGGTCGCGGCCGGGCAGCACGCCGTCGCGCGTCGTCACGTCAGGCGCATCGGTGCGGGCGAACTGCATCAGCTTTGCCAGCGATTGCCGCCGCGCCTCCACGCTCGGCCGGGTTCTCGCCTGCGGCGCAGCCGCGGCCATCATGGTCAACAAGCGCTTTGCGAGCGGATCGAGCGGCATGGCGGACTCCATATCGTAGCCGACATTATAGCCGATTTGTCATGTCTTACCCTCCAGGGAAGTGTCCCGGCCCCCTACGCAAATCGTTTAGAAATTGGGGCAATAGTGCCGGGATATTTGCCAGGGGAGGCCTGACATGGCCGAGATCAAGAGACCGATCGAATATTCGCCGAGCTGGACCTTCTTCGAGGGCAAATGGCACGACGGCAACGTGCCGATCATGGGCCCGCGCACGCACGCGGCCTGGCTCGGCTCGGTGGTGTTCGACGGTGCACGTGCCTTCGAGGGCGTCGCGCCAGATCTCGACCGTCACGTCGCCCGCGCCAATCAATCCGCGATCAATTTCGGCCTGAAGCCGGTGGTCGATGCCGGGACCTGGCTCACGCTCGCAAGCGAAGGCATCGCGCGCTTCGCGGCGAATGCCGAGCTCTACATCCGCCCGATGTACTGGGCCGAGAACGGAAGCGGCGGCGGCGTGCTGTTCGATCCCGAAACGACCAACTGGTGCCTGTGCATCTACGAGGCGCCGATGCCCAAACCCGTCGGCAACGCCATCACCTTGTCGCCGTTCCGCCGGCCCACGGCCGAATGCGCGCCGGTCGAGGCGAAAGCGGCCTGCCTCTATCCGAACAATTCGCGCGCGCTCGCCGAAGCCGCCTCCCGCGGCTTCCAGAACGCCTTGATGCTCGACATGCTCGGCAACGTCGCCGAGTTCGGCAATTCCAACGTGTTCATGGCCAAGGACGGTGTGGTCTTCACGCCCGTGCCGAACGGTACCTTCCTCAACGGCATCACGCGCCAGCGCGTCATCAGCCTGCTGCGCGGCGACGGCGTCACGGTGGTCGAGAAGACGCTGCGCTACGCCGATTTCCTGGCGGCCGACGAGATCTTCTCCACCGGCAATTTCGCCAAGGTCGCGCCGGTGATCCGTATCGACGAGCGCGAGCTGACGCCGGGCCCGTTCTACACCAAGGCACGAAAGCTCTATTGGGACTTTGCGCATGCGGTGAAGCTGGCGGCGTAGTTGCTGTTTACTCCGCTGTCATCGCCTGACTTGATCGGGCGATCCAGTATTCCAGAGACGGTTGTGATTCCTCGATAAGCCGCGGCGTACTGGATGCGCCTTCGCGGGGCACGACGGCTACTTCTGGCCGCGCCTTCGAAACCGGCTGAACTGAAACGCCTGCGTCGAATCCCACGGCGTATGATGCGTCTCGCGCTGGGTCTCGATCAGCGCGAAATCTGGCCCGAGCTCCGCTGCGAGGCTCGCGCTGTCATGGCGCTGCACCGGCAGGCCGCTGCACTTCTCCGGACCGTCGGGTGCGAACGTTGCGATGATGACATGGCCGCCGGGCGCGAGCGCCGACCGCAGCCGTTCGACGTAGGCCGCCCTGTCGCGGGGATCGGTCAGGAAGTGAAAGGCGGCGCGATCGTGCCAGACCTCGTAGGTCTTTGCGGGCTGCCATGTCGTGGCATCGGCAACGATCCAGCTGGCTGATGCTGCGGCGGGGCCGATGCGCTTCCTGGCGGCGTCAAGCGCGTTCGCGGAGAGGTCCAGCACGGAGACGTCGCGATATCCATCCTGCAACAATGCATCGACCAGACGGGACGCGCCGCCGCCGATATCGATGATGGCCGCGTCATGATCTGGACCGGCCGCCCGGATCATCGCGAGCGAGGTCGAGGGGCTATTCTGAAACCAGCTGACCTCGGCCTCGCCCTTGGTGGCGTAGACTCCGTCCCAATGGGAACTTCGGTCGGACATCGCGCATCCTCCGGCGCATTGGGTGCGGAGGTAAGGAAAGACCTATTCGTCCTTCTTCGACATCCGCTCCAGGCGGTCCTGCATTTCCTTCATCTGCTGGCGCAGATCGTCGATGTTGCTGTCCTTCGGCGTCTCCGCATTCGCATCGGGCTCCGGCTCGGCGGTCGCCGGGCGGGGCGGGGCGAAGGGCTTGAACATCGAGAAGGTCTGCTGGAACAGCTCCATGTTGCGGCGGACCTGTTCTTCCAAAGGAGCAAAGGGAGTGCCGGACAGGGTGTTGGCGATCTGCTTGCGGAACTTCTCTTGCTCCTGGGTCAGGGTCGCGATCGACTGCTCCAGATATTTCGGCACCACCATCTGCATGCTGTCGCCGTAGAAGCGGATGAGCTGACGCAGGAAGGTGGTCGGCAGCAGGTTCTGGCCGGCCTTGTTCTCCTGCTCGAAGATGATCTGGGCGAGCACGGAGCGGGTGATGTCGTCGCCGGTCTTGGCGTCATAGACCAGGAAATCCTCGCCATCCTTGACCATCGCGGCGAGGTCTTCCAGCGTCACGTAGGTGCTCGTCCCGGTGTTATAGAGCCGGCGGTTCGCGTATTTCTTGATGGTTGTGGGTTGGTCTGATTTCGCCATGGGCTCTCACTTGCAAACGCGGAGAACGGGAACCCGGCGGGCCATGCCGCAGGGCGGGAAGAGTACGCAACGCAACAAAATAAGCATTTTCAAAGGGCTCACGCTACCGTTTTGTGCGGCACGGTTAATCGCGGAGCAAAATCCTGCTTGCGAAAGCGCCAAGAACGCTATTTTGAATGCGCTGCGGCATGAATTCGGTCGCCGGCCGATTGACATGCCTCAACGACGTTAACAGGATGGCTCACGACACTGGCGAGCCGTTTCTCTAGCCCCGCCTGCCCCTTCAAAGAACCTCAAGCCTCAGGAGATGCCCATGTCAGACGATGTCGTCATCGTCAGCGCCGCCCGCACCCCGGTCGGAAGCTTCAACGGAGCGTTCGCGACCCTTCCCGCTCATGATCTCGGTGCCGTCGCCATCAAGGCCGCGCTGGAGCGCGCTGGCATCGAGCCCGGCCGCGTCTCCGAAGTCATCATGGGCCAGATTCTGACCGCCGCCCAGGGCCAGAACCCGGCCCGCCAGGCGTCGATCGGCGCCGGCATCCCGGTGGAGAGCCCGGCCTGGGGCGTCAACCAGCTTTGCGGCTCGGGCCTGCGCACGGTCGCGCTCGGCTATCAGGCGCTGCTCAACGGCGATTCCGAGATCGTGGTTGCCGGCGGCCAGGAATCCATGAGCATGGCCCCGCACGCCCAATATCTGCGCGGCGGCGTCAAGATGGGTCCCGTCGAGTTCGTCGACACCATGATCAAGGACGGCCTGTGGGATGCCTTCAACGGCTACCACATGGGCAACACCGCCGAGAACGTCGCGCGGCAGTGGCAGATCACCCGTGCCCAGCAGGACGAGTTCGCGGTCGCCTCGCAGCAAAAGGCCGAGGCGGCGCAGAAGGCCGGCAAGTTCAACGACGAGATCGTCCCCGTCACCATCAAGACCCGCAAGGGCGACGTCGTCGTCAGCGCCGACGAATATCCGCGCCATGGCGCAACGCTCGATGCGATGGCCAAGCTCAAGCCAGCCTTCGAGAAGGACGGCACGGTCACCGCGGGCTCCGCGTCCGGCATCAATGACGGTGCTGCCGCCGTGGTGCTGATGACCGCCAAGCAGGCGGCCAAGGAAGGCAAGAAGCCGCTCGCGCGCATCGTGTCCTGGGCGCAGGCCGGCGTCGATCCGAAGATCATGGGCTCAGGCCCGATCCCGGCCTCGCGCGCCGCGCTGAAGAAGGCCGGCTGGAATGTCGGCGATCTCGACCTGATCGAGGCCAACGAGGCCTTCGCGGCGCAGGCCTGCGCCGTCAACAAGGACCTCGGCTGGGATACCTCGAAGGTCAACGTCAATGGCGGCGCGATCGCGATCGGTCATCCGGTCGGTGCCTCCGGCGCCCGCGTGCTGGTGACCCTGCTGCACGAGATGCAGAAGCGCGATTCGAAGAAGGGCCTTGCCACGCTGTGCATCGGCGGCGGCATGGGTATCGCGATGTGTCTGGCGCGCGACTGACGGTAACTGACGCGTAGCTGAGGTGCTGTTGCGCGTGCGCTGCACACCTCGGTGAGTGCGTTGCACGCGACTAAAAAGGCAGCGGTTGCAAATCAAATATTCTTCGCAAGCGCGCAGGCCTCGACTAAATACAAACGCCCGGCTCAACGCCGGGCGTTTTGTTCTTGATGTCCGTCAAACCAACCGCATAATCCAACGCTAAAAAGCAATCACTCCAGAAACGTCCGAAGAGTCCAAGGGAAGGAATGGGATATGGCACGTGTTGCATTGGTCACGGGTGGTACGCGGGGCATCGGTGCTGCGATCAGCAAGGCACTGAAGGCGGCTGGATACAAGGTTGCGGCGAGCTATGCCGGCAACGATGCGGCCGCGGAGAAGTTCAAGGCCGAGACCGGCATTGCCGTCTACAAATGGGATGTCAGCAGTTTCGACGCCTGTGCCGAAGGCGTGAAGAAGGTCGAGGCCGATCTCGGACCGATCGAGGTGCTCGTCAACAATGCCGGCATCACCCGAGACACCGCCTTCCACAAGATGACGCTCGAGCAGTGGAACGCCGTCATCAACACCAATCTCGGCTCGCTCTTCAACATGACGCGCCAGGTCATCGAGGGCATGCGCTCGCGCAAGTTCGGCCGCATCATCTCGATCTCGTCGATCAACGGACAGAAGGGACAGTTCGGCCAGGTCAACTATTCCGCGGCGAAGGCCGGCGACATCGGCTTCACCAAGGCGCTGGCGCTGGAGAATGCCAAGGGCGGCATCACCGTGAACGCGATCTGTCCCGGCTACATCAACACCGAGATGGTGCAGGCGGTGCCGAAGGACGTTCTGGAGAAGAACGTGATCCCGCAGATCCCGGCCAACCGGCTCGGCGAGCCCGAGGAGATCGCGCGCGCGGTCGTGTTTCTCGCGGCCGACGAGTCCGGCTTCATCACCGGCTCGACCCTGACGGTCAACGGCGGTCAGTACATGGTGTGATGCGATCGCATCACGCCGGCTGATATTGTCGCCATCGACGTGCCCGGGCTTGTCCCGGGCATCCACGGCCTTACAACAGCCGTCGCCACGGAAGAACGTGGATGGCCGGGACAAGCCCGGCCATGACGGAAACATTGGGCCAATGACTCCCCGCACCGCCACGCTGATCGGCCTGACCGCGATCCTGATGTGGTCGCTGCTCTCGGTGATGACGGTGGCGACCGGAAAGATCCCGGCGTTCCAGCTCGCTGCGATGACGTTTGCGATCGGCGGTCTGGTCGGCCTGCTCACCTGGATCGGCCGCGGCGATGCGGCGAAAAGCCTGCGTCAGCCGCTCGTCGTCTGGGTCGTCGGCGTCGGCGGCCTGTTCGGCTATCACGCGCTGTATTTTCTGGCGCTGCGCTTCGCGCCGCCGGCCGAAGCCGGCCTCCTGAACTACATGTGGCCGCTTCTGATCGTGCTGTTCTCGTCGTTCCTGCCCGGCGAGCGGCTCGCCCTGCATCACATCATCGGCGCCGTGCTCGGTCTCGTCGGCACCGTGCTGCTGTTCGCCGGCAATACCAGTGGGTTTGCGCCGGGAGCGGTGCCGGGATTGATCGCGGCTTTCATCGCGGCCTTCGTCTGGGCAACCTATTCGGTGCTGTCGCGTCGGTTGAAAGCGGTGCCGACCGACGCGGTCGCGGGCTTCTGCCTTGCAACGGCCGTGCTCGCCGCACTGATGCATGGCCTGCTCGAGACGACGGTCTGGCCGGAGACCGCGGTGCAATGGCTCTCGGTGATTGCGCTCGGCATCGGTCCCGTCGGCGCCGCCTTCTACGCCTGGGACATCGGCATGAAGCGCGGCGACATCCGCGTGCTCGGCGCCGCCTCCTACGCAACGCCGCTGCTCTCGACCGGCTTCCTCATCGCCGCAGGATTCGCAAAAGCCAGCGCCAACATCGCCATCGCCGCGATCCTGATCGCCGGCGGAGGGTTGATCGCCGCCAAGGACATGGTGCTGCGCAAACGATGATTCGTCCGCTCGCGATATCGCTCATGCTGCTTGCCGACCTCGCTTGTCCGGGCGCCGTGGCACAGGTCGTGGCGAAGCCCGAAACATTCACCGGCATCCATCGGAAGGAGCGCGTACGCGGCCGTTCCGAGACCGCCACGGTCAGTGACGGCAAATCCTTCGTTCAGCTGACTGAGCGGCGATATCGGACAGGCGGCTTTTGGCCGCCTTACGAGACATTGCCCACGATCATCGTCCGACGATTGCCTGTGCGGAGCCGCGCTTCGGCCAATCACGACTGATCTGCAGCTAAGGCGCGGGCTGCCAGCCCGGCGGCCGGTACATCGCTTCCGGGATCTGTCCGAGCTCGGAGCGCTGCAGGCGTTGCGGCGTCAGGCCGTAGAACTCCTGGAAGCTGAGGATCAGCGGGCGCCATTTGTCGGGATCGATGCGGTTGGGCGCGCCGTCCATCATGATATCGGGGTGTGCGTGCACGCGGGTGATGCGGACCTCGATGGCCGCGAGGTTGCCGCGCCAGACCGCGTCGTCCTGTGCCATGTCGTGCACATGCGCGAGCTTCGCCTCCATCTGCACCGGACATTCGACCGCACGCGGCGCGCGGACTGTTTCGCCCGGCAGCGCCGTCAGACCGCTGAGATTGAATTTGTCCCTCTCGTGCCGATAGCCACGATAGAGCTTTCCCGGCGGCACGGGATTCGATCCGGTGGTGCGGGCGAGGCGATCGACGGCGGCAACGAGGTCCGCCGACGGCAGATTGAGTACGCATTCGCCGGTGCGAATCAGATTCTCGGTGGTCTTGGAATTGCGGGCGAGGCCGAGCATGCAGCGCCATCCGATCCACCACGCTGACGACATCGGCGCGAGATTGTGCGAGCCGTCGTCGTTGGTCGATCCGATCAGGACGACGGGCGTTCCGAAATAGAGAATGGCCGGGTCGATCTGAACCGTCGGGGGATCGAATGTACCGTGCATCTTGCGCTCCTGTTCGCTGCGAGCGCCGTCCTACGATGCGCGACGGATCGATCCCACCCGATTCCAGATCGCGTTACGGCTCCCAGCCCTGAGGTGCGAGCTCGAAGCCGGCGAATTCGAACGCGGGTGCCACGGTGCAGCCGACCAGCGTCCACTCGCCCGTGGTTTCCGCCATCTGCCAGGCCTGCGCCGGCACGATCGCCTGCGGCCGTTCGCCATGGACGAGGTCCGCGCCCAGCCGCACCTCGTGCTGCGAGCAACCCTCATGGGCGATGCGCAGCATCAGGGGGCTGCCGGCGTAATAGTGCCAGGTCTCGACCGCATCGACGCGATGCCAGTGCGAGCGCTCGCCGCGTGCCAGCAGGAAGTAGATCAGGGTCGAGCGCGAGCGGCCGTTGGCGTCCGTAGTCTGGTCGCGAAACGTCTCGCGATAGTGCCCGCCTTCGGGATGCGGGCGGAGTTCGAGGCGCGCGATGATCTCGGCTGCTGTCGGCATCGATCCTCGTCAGGACTTGTTCTTGCGCTCGCGCAATTCGCCGAACACCGCGGCGGCATCCGCGCCCTTCATGTGCAGCCTGGCTGCGACCTGCGGTTCGTCGGCCCGCAGGAACACGTTGGCCCGCTTCTCCTCGCCAAGCAGGGTGGGAATGGTCGGCTTGTTCTCGGCCCGCAGCTTCGCCACCTCCGCCGCGCGCGCCTGGAGCGCCGCATTGTCGGGCTCGACGGTGAGGGCGAACTTGACGTTGGACGCCGTGTACTCGTGGCCGCAATAGAGCTTGAAGTCGTCCGGCAGGGCGCGCAGCTTCAGCAGCGAATCCCACATCATCGGGTAGGTGCCCTCGAACACGCGGCCGCAGCCGATCGAGAACAGCGTGTCGGCGGCGAATACCGTTTTTTCGTTGTCGAACACGTAGGAGATATGGTCGAGCGTGTGGCCGGGCGTCTCGATGACGCGCGCCAGCAGATTGCCGATCTTGACCACGTCGGCATTGGCGACGCGCAGATCGACGTTCGCGATCCCCGTGGTCTTGTCGTGCGGCGCGACGACGCGGCAATCGTATTTCTGCTTGAGCTCGGCGACCCCGCCGACATGATCGCCGTGATGATGGGTGATCAGGATGTCGGTGAGCTGCCAGCCCTCGCGCTCCAGCGCCTTGATGATGGGGCCCGCCTCCGGCGCGTCAATCGACGCCGTCGCCTTGGTTTCGACATCGTGGATCAGATAACCGAAATTGTCGTTTAAACAGGTGAAAGTACGAATTTCGGCGGCCATGTCATCTCCATCGGGCTCAGCCCCGCCAGACAAATATGGCGTTAACGTTGCGCAGGCAATGCAATATTCCGCGCGCGGCGACGCTCTCGTGCATGTTACATTGCCGTCATGACCATCGACGTCGTCGACCTCCGCGAGTTCTATTCCCGCCGCCTCGGGATCGTGGCGCGGCAAATGATCAACCGCGGCATCAGGGAGCGCTGGCCGGGCGCGCAAGGCCAGCGCGTGCTCGGCATCGGCTATCCCACGCCCTATCTGGGGTTGTTCCGGGAGGATGCCGAGCGCTGCATCGCCTTCATGCCGGCGGCCCAGGGCGTCCTGAAATGGCCGACGGGGCGGCCGGCGCTGGCCTCGCTGGTCGACGAATTCTCGTTGCCGCTTCCCGACGCCGCGGTCGACCGCATCCTGCTGATCCATGCGCTGGAGATGTCGGATGATCCGGCCGCGCTGCTGCGCGAGGTCTGGCGGGTGCTGTCGCCCTCGGGCCGCGTGATCGCGGTGATTCCGAATCGGCGCGGGGTGTGGACCCGCACCGACAGCACGCCGTTCGGTCACGGCCGGCCCTATTCACGCTCGCAGATCACCGACCTCTTGCGCCAGACCTGGTTCACGCCGACCGCCTGGGGCGAGGCCCTGTTCATGCCGCCCTATGCCGGCGGCTGGGTGCTGAGATCGGCGCAAATGTGGGAGCGTGCCGGCGCAGCGCTGTCACTGCCTTTTGCCGGCGTGCACATCGTCGAGGCCACCAAGCAGGTCTATCGCGCAATCCCCGCCAAGCGCGAACGGGCGCGGTTGATTCCCTCGCTGGCAAAGCCGGTGCTGGTGCCGTCCTCGACCACGGTGACACGCAGCTGAAAACAAAACGTCCCGGCGCGAGGCCGGGACGGTTGCAGTTCAAAATTCAGAACAGGCTCACTCGCCGGGGGCGACTTCGTCGCTCGAGGCGGCTGGAGCTGCCTCGCGCTCGGGGCGCGGGCCATGCGGCCGGCGCCGCCGGCGCGGATAGCGTTCGCCACCGCCGGCACCGCCTTCGAAGCCGGCCTGACCGCCATTGGCGCCGACATTCACTTGCGGTTGCGGGCCGGTGATGAAGGATGGCAGGCGATCGACGCTGCCGGCGTCGCCGATGACGGGCTGCGGCTGGTTCGCAGGCTGCGGCTGATATTGCGGTTGGGGCTGGAATTGCGGCTGCGGGCGATGGTCGCGTTCGCGGTGCTCGCGCGGCTGCTGGTTGTCGCGCTGCTGATGGTCACGCTGATGATGTTCGCGCTGGCCGTCGCGGTCGCGCATGAAGGACTGCTGCTGCGGCGGCTGCGGGACGAAGCCCGGCTCCTGGCCGAAATTCGAGAAATTCTCGCCGTCGTCTTCGCCGTCGTCGCCATGGCTGCTGACGGGCTCGTCACCGCGCGGCTGCTGGTTCTGGCGGAACTGCTCCTGAGCGGCCGCGATCAGGCGGAAATAATGCTCGGCATGCTGGTAGTAGTTCTCGGCCGCAACGGGGTCGCCGGAGGAGCGCGCGTCGCGCGCAAGCTGCAGATATTTCTCGGCGATGTGCGAGGCGGTGCCGCGGATCTTGATGTCGGGTCCGTTGGACTCGTAGACCCGGGTCATCGGGTTCTGGCTGCGCCGGTTGTTGTTATTGTTGTTGTTGCGGTTGCGCATCCGCTGCTTGTTCTGACCGTTTCTCATGTCCTGCCTTTAATTCCAGCCCTAAAGGTTGCACGCATTACTGATTGCTAGGAGTGACCTGGTGACAGCGGTTCACATTGCTCACGCGCACCGCGCGCACGAGCGGATTGATCCCTGCCGATGTTCGTCGACCGTCGCGCTCAACAAAGACGCGTTCCCCACCCGCCAGCACTGATCGCCAGCGAACCCATTCATTTTGCCTGCCGAAACAAGCCCAGCTTTGTTGCGTAAGTCTTCAAGCGCAATATCAGGCTTTCGTTCACGTTGCGGTCGGAGAGCAGCACAGCTCCAATGGCCATCGCGCTCAACAGGACCTGCGGCTTGGAACCTATAATCAGTAAAGCTCTCGCCCGAGAGCCCGGCTTTCGCCCGTAGGTCTACGGGGCCGGCACCGATCTGTTGATCGGAACGTAGTCGTTCCCAAGGGATATTCCAAGAGCTTTTTGCACGCCAATCCGGCTTTTATGGGGGCATTTTTCGGGCCGAAACGGCCCGCGGAATGCCCGCCAGGTCGGCCTTCGCTGGCCTGTCCACCGTTAACCCAGCGGCTGCCATAAGGGTCTCAATGTTTCTCGCCTGGCCCTGTCCGGCCTCGACAATCAGCGCGCCGCCGGGGGCGAGGCACTCGCTCGCCTGAGGGATCAGGGCGCGATAGGCGTCATATCCGTCATTGCCGCCATCCAGCGCCAGATGCGGGTCGTGCTCACGCACCTCGATGCTCAATGTCGGGATTTCGGCCGAGGGGATATAGGGCGGGTTCGACACGATGAGGTCGAACGGGCCGCGCAGCGCCGACGCATAGGAGCAGGCGACAAAGACCGCGCGGCCGGCAAGGCCGAGCGCGCGGGCATTGTCCCGCGCCGTGCCGAGGGCGGTGAGGCTGAGATCGGTGCCGACGCCGAAGGCATCGGGAATTTCGTGCAACAGCGCCAGCAGGATCGCGCCCGAGCCGGTGCCGATGTCGGCGATTCGCGGCTGCTTGACCTCCCGGTCGCGAAGGACCTCGAGCGCAAGCTCGACCACGGTCTCGGTATCGGGGCGCGGCACCAGGGTGGCATCCGACAGACGAAACGGAAGGCCCCAGAATTCCTTGGTCCCGAGAATCCGTGCCACCGGTTCGCCGGCGACCCGGCGCTGCGCGTATTGCGCAAGCCGCGACGCCTCGGCGTCGGTGAGCGGCCGGGTGGCCTGCGTGATCAGGCCGGTCAGATCGAGACCGAGGACCGCGCCAAGCAAAATACGGGCATCGAGTTCGGCGTCATCAAGCAGTCCCGACCTCAGTTGCGCAGCCAGTGCGCGCCGCGCGCTCTCGATGGATTGTCCGGTGAAGGAATTGCCCACGCCGCTACGCCGCCGCGCCTTGTGCGGCGAGCTGTGCGGCCTGGTGCTCGGTGGTCAGCGCGTCGATCAATTCGCCGAGCGCTTCGCCCGCGATCACCTGCGGCAGCTTGTAGAGCGTCAGGTTGATGCGGTGGTCGGTGACGCGCCCTTGCGGGAAGTTATAGGTGCGGATGCGTTCGGAGCGATCGCCGGAGCCGACCTTCTCCTTGCGTTCGGCCGACCGCGCGGCGTCGACGCGCTGGCGTTCGGCATCGTAGATGCGCGAGCGCAGGATGTTCATGGCGGAGGCGCGGTTCTTGTGCTGCGAGCGGCTGTCCTGCATCATCACCACGATGCCGGTCGGAATGTGGGTGATGCGGATCGCCGATTCCGTCTTGTTGACGTGCTGGCCGCCCGCGCCTTGCGCGCGCATGGTCTCGATGCGCAGATCGTCGTTCTTGATGTCGACGTCGACATCCTCGACCTCCGGCAGCACGGCCACCGTCGCGGCCGAAGTGTGGATGCGCCCCTGCGTCTCGGTGTCGGGCACGCGCTGCACGCGGTGCACGCCGGATTCGAATTTCAGCTTGGAGAACGCGCCGCGGCCCTGCACCTCCGCGATAATTTCCTTGTAGCCGCCGACGGTGCCTTCGCTGGCCGAGATCACCTCGACCTTCCAGCCCTGCAGGCTGGCGAAGCGTTCGTACATCCGGAACAAATCGCCGGCGAACAGCGAGGCCTCGTCGCCGCCGGTGCCGGCGCGGATTTCCAGCACCACGTTGCGATCGTCCATGGCGTCCTTGGGCAGCAGCGCGACGCGGATCTTCTGGACCAGCTCCTCGATCCTCGGCGTCAGCTCGTCGCGTTCGGCTTCCGCCATGCCGCGCATCTCGGCATCGGTTGCGGGATCGGCGATCAGCGCCTCGGTGTCGGCGAGCTCCTTGACGGCGGAACGGTAGGTCTTCACCGCTTCGATCAGCGGCGTGAGCTCGGCGAGCTCGCGCGTGATCTGGACGTAGCGCTCGGAGGCGAGCTGCCCCAGCGATTCGGCCTCGAGCGAGGCGTGATGCGCGAGCAGGACGTCCAGTTTGGCTTCGGGGAGTGACGACATCGGTACGGTCTCAAATGCGGAAAAGGGGCGGGGCGGCAGGGAGCGGCGACAGGCCCGCTACAATGCCAAGCCTTCGGCCTCGGCAAATTCCGTCAGCTTCTGCCGGATCGAGACGCTGCCTGCCGGCGCGTCCAGGAGCGGGCCGAGCATGGCTTCGGCCTTCTTGGCATCGAGATCGATCACCATGGCCTTGACCGGGCCGAGCGCGGTCGCCGAAAGCGACAGCGAGCGGTAGCCCAGCGCAATCAGCGCCAGCGCGCCGATCGGCTTCGACGCCATCTCGCCGCAGAGCGAGAGAGACTTCTTCGCCTCCTGGCACTTGCGCGAGATATCGCGCAGCGCGCGCAGGATCGGCGCCGACATGGTGTCGAAGCGCTCGGAGACCTTGGCATTGCCGCGGTCGACCGCGAACAGGAACTGGAACAGATCGTTGGAACCGACCGAGATGAAGTCGACCTTCTTCAGGAGCTCGTCGAGCTGATAGAGCAGCGCGGGAACCTCGACCATGGTGCCGATGTCGATTCGTTCAGGCAGCGTGTGGCCGTGCTGGCGCAGATAAGTGAGCTCGCGCTCGACCAGCGCCTTCGCCGCATCGAACTCGGCGACCTCCGAGATCATCGGGAACATGATGCGCAGCGCGCGGCCGCCGCCGGCGCGTAAGAGCGCGCGGATCTGGCCGCGCAACAGGCCGGGACGGTCCAGGCCGAGCCGGATCGCACGCCAGCCGAGCGCGGGATTTTCCTCGATCACCGCTTCCATATAGGGCAGCGCCTTGTCGCCGCCGATGTCGAGGGTGCGGAAGGTGACCGGCTTGGTGCCGGCGGCATCCAGCACGGTACGGTAGAGCGCCAGCTGGTCGCTGGTGCGCGGCAGGCTCTGGCCCACCATGAATTGCAGCTCGGTGCGGAACAGGCCGATGCCGGCGCTGCCGGTGTCCTCGATATGCGGCAGGTCGATCGCGAGCCCGGCGTTGATCATCAGCTCGACCTTCTGGCCGTCCTTGGTGACGCAGGGCCGGTCGCGCAGCGCCAGATATTGCGCCTGGCGGCGGGCGCGGAAGCGCACGCGCTCGGCGAAGGCCGCCTCGACCTCCTGAGAGGGCCGCACATAGATCGAGCCGGAGGTGCCGTCGACGATGATGGCATCGCCGGGATCGGCAATGCCGGGCGCGTTCGGCACCTCGCCGACCGCGGGGATGCCGAGCGCGCGCGCCACGATCGAGACGTGGGAGTTGGCGGTGCCTTCCTCCAGCACGATGCCGCGCAGGCGCTTGCGGTCGTAGTCGAGCAGCGCCGCCGGGCCCATCGCGCGCGCGATGACGATGGCGTTGTCGGGCAGCTGTTCACGCGACGGTGCGTGGTCCTGCCCGACCAGCTGCCGCATCAGGCGGTAGCCGAGATCCTCGAGGTCGTGCAGGCGGTCGCGCAAATAAGGGTCGGTCGAGCGCAGCATGCGCGCGCGGGTGTCGGACTGCACGCGCTCGACCGCGGCTTCCGCGGTGAGGCCGGTGGCGACCGCCTCGTGCAGCTTGTGCGACCAGCCCTGGTCGTTGGCGAACATGCGGTAGGCTTCCAGCACCTCGCGATGCTCGCCGCCTTCGGCGACGTCGCCGCGCTCCAGCATGCGATCGAGATCGGCGCGCAGCTTGGCGAGCGCGGTGTCGAGCCGCTTGATCTCCTTCGGCAGGTCCTCGGCGATGTAGTCCTTGATGACGACGCGCGGCTCGTGCAGCACCACATGGCCGAGCGCGATGCCCTCCGAGAGGATCGCGCCGACCTTCTGCGCGGAATGGCGCGCGGCCGGCTCCTGGCCCGGCTGGGCCAGTGCGGAGAGCTCGCCGGAGGCGATCAGCTCGGCCAGCACCATCGCGGTGGTCTGCAGCGCCTCGAGCTCCTCCTCGACATAATTGCGCTTGGCGCGGTTCTGCACCACCAGCACGCCGAGCGTGTTGCCGGCCCGCAGGATCGGCACGCCGAGGAAGGAATGGTAGATTTCTTCGCCGGTCTCGGGGCGGAACGAGAAGGCCGGATGGCTCTGCGCATCGCTCAAATTGAGCGGCGTCGCCTCGCTGGCGACGAGGCCGACCAGGCCCTCATGGGCGCTCAGCACGGTGTGGTGCACCGCCTCGCGGTTGAGACCTTCGGTGGCGTAGAGCTCGAGCGTGTTGTCGATGCGCAGCACATAGACCGAGCACACTTCGGCCACCATGTTGGCGGCGATCAGCACCACGATCTTGTCCAGCCGCTCCTGGGCCGAGACCTGCTCCGCCATGGTTTCGCGGAGCCGTCTCAACAAGACGCGGGGACCTCCCGACGCGCTCCGCATGTCCCCTCAATCTCCTTCGTCTGCCCGGCCCGGCGGTATCGGCCGGCGGCTGGCCAAAATCCCAGAAAAACAACCAAATTGTTCGTCCGGCGCAGGCGCAAACCCAAATTTTCTTGAAAATTTAGTGCCTGCACCGAATCAGCGGCCTGAACTGGGACACAGTCTGCGGCAGCCCACCCTGTTCGCCGTATAGCGAATTGGGGCTTGTTTTGCCAAGCAAAACGCCTGCCAAACGCGAAAGTGTGGACACCTCGCGTTTGCTGCGGCCGCTAAGAGAAAATTCGTCTAGGCCTGATCGAGACCGTAGAGCGTGTGCAGCGTGCGCACCGCAAGCTCGGTATAGGCCGTGTCGATCAAAACCGAGAATTTGATCTCGGAGGTTGTAATGGCCCGGATGTTGATATTCCGCCCCGCGAGGGCCGAGAACGCCTGGGCGGCGACGCCGGCATGGCTGCGCATGCCGCTGCCGATCACCGAGATTTTTGCGACGTCGGTGGCGGTATCGAGCCGTGCATAACCGATCTTGCCCTTGGCGGCGGTAATCGTGTCCTTGGCGCGGGTGTAGTCGGCGGCCGGCACCGTGAAGGTCAGATCGGTGGTCTTGCCGTCTTCAGACACGTTCTGCACGATCATGTCGACGTTGATGTTGGCATCCGCCAGCGGGCCGAAGATCGAGGCGGCAACGCCCGGCTTGTCCTCGATCTGGCGCACCGAGATCTGGGCCTCGTCCTTGGAGAAGGCGATACCGGTGACGACGTGGCTTTCCATGATCTCCTCCTCGCTGCAGATCAGCGTGCCGGGCGGCTGGTTGGCATGCGGGTCGATATCCTCGGGCTTGTCGAAGCTCGAGCGGACGAAGATCGGCATGTTGTGGACCATGCCGAGTTCCACCGAGCGGACCTGGAGCACCTTGGCGCCCTGGGAAGCCAGTTCCAGCATGTCCTCGAACGCGATCTTGTCGAGCCTCTTGGCCTTCGGCACGATTCGCGGGTCGGTGGTGTAGACGCCGTCGACGTCGGTGTAGATGTCGCAGCGGTCGGCCTTGACGGCGGCGGCAACCGCCACGGCCGAGGTGTCCGAGCCGCCGCGGCCGAGCGTGGTGATGCGGTTGGTGTTCGGTTCGATGCCCTGGAAGCCGGCGATGACCGCGACCTCCTTGCGCTCCTTAAAGCGCTTGATGATCTCGCTGCCGTCGATGTCCTCGATGCGGGCCGAGGCATGGGCGTCGCTGGTCTTGATCGGGATCTGCCAGCCCTGCCAGGAGCGGGCCTGGATGCCCATGCCCTGCAGCACGATGGCCAGCAGGCCGGACGTCACCTGCTCGCCCGAGGCGACGACGGCGTCGTATTCGCGCGCATCGTGCATCGGCGAGGCCTCGGTGCACCAGGCCACCAGCTCGTTGGTCTTGCCCGACATCGCCGAGACGACCACGGCCACCTCATGGCCGGCATCGACCTCACGCTTCACATGGCGTGCGACGTTGCGGATACGTTCGATGTTGGCGACGGATGTGCCGCCGAATTTCATCACGAGGCGGCTCATGACGACGCGTGCATTCCTTCAAAGGGATCAGTATGGTGGCCCGCGCGAAACGATGCCGCGAGCACCCGACCGCGCGTATACAGAGGGGCGGGGCCGGGGGCAAGCGGGTTCCTGCGGGCCGGGTGCGGGCAATGGGTTAACCGAGGTCATGGCGCGTTACATCGACGAGATTCTGCAGCCCGGCGAACGGGTGCTGTATTCGACCAATGCGCACTGGATATTCTATTTCCCGGCCATCCTGGCCTGGATCGTGGCCGTCGCACTCTTCGTTGCGTCCCGGCAAACGGTGGTCGAAGGGCTCGTGCTTCTCTGTCTCGTCGCCGCCGGCCTCGTCGCGTTGGCTGCGCTGTACTGGACCTTGAAAGGCTGGTTCCACCGCTTCACCACCGAGACCGACGTCACCAACCTCCGGGTCGTGCACAAGACCGGCTTCATCAAGCGCCGCACCTTCGAGATGGCGCTGGACAAGGTCGAGAGTGTCGACGTCAACCAGACCATCCTTGGACGTATTCTCAATTACGGCGATGTGACCATCAACGGGGTCGGCGAAGGCCGCGAAACCATCCGGACCATCGCCTCGCCGCTCGCCTTCCGTAGTTCGATCACCACGCGGTAGGACCGCGCCTGACCATGAGCATGCAGCAAGATACTTCCCTTTCCGCCAGCCCGCAGCCGGGCTCGACCGTCGATGCCGCCGAGATCGCGAAATTCTCAAAGCTCTCGGCAGAGTGGTGGGACCCCAACGGCAAGATGGCGCCACTGCACCGGATCAACCCGCTGCGGCTCGGCTATATCCGCGATGCCGCCTGCCGCAAGTTCGAGCGCAATGTGCGCAGCCTGAACTGCCTCGGGGGCTTGCGCGTGCTCGACATCGGCTGCGGCGCCGGCCTGCTGTGCGAGCCGCTGTCGCGCCTCGGCGCGCAGGTCATCGGTGTCGATCCTTCCCAGAGCAACATCGCCGCGGCCAAGCTGCATGCCGACAAGAGCCATCTTGCGATCGACTATCGCTGCACCACGGTCGAGGAGATCGACCCGCGCGAGCGCTTCGACATCGTGCTGGCGATGGAGGTGGTCGAGCACGTCGTCGATGTCGGCGTCTTCCTGAAACGCTGCGCCGCGATGCTGAAGCCGAACGGCCTCATGGTGGTCTCGACGCTGAACCGCAATTGGAAGAGCTTCGCGCTCGCCATCGTCGGCGCCGAATACGTCCTGCGATGGCTGCCGCGCGGCACCCACGAATGGAACAAGTTCGTCACGCCCGACGAGCTGACGAAATATCTGCTCGACAACCGCCTCGTCATCACCGAGCAGACCGGCGTGGTCTACTCCCCCTTCGCCGACAAATGGTCGCTCTCGTCCGACATGGACGTGAACTACATGGTGGTGGCGGAAGCGATGGTGTGAGGGTGCGAGCGAGCTCCGAGCATCGCTCCTATGACTTGGGTGTGATTGACCTGTCGCCACGCTGACGGCAGGTTGGCTGCACGCCTCTCCAGCCGCAGCCCTCCACCCATGCTCACCGTCACCAGCCTCTGGATCCCCTTCACCGTCGTTGCCGCGCTCGGGCAGGTCGCGCGCAATGCGATGCAGCGGTCGCTGACGAAGCCGCTGGGCACGTGGGGCGCGACCAACATCCGCTTCCTGTTCGGCTTCCCGTTCTCGCTGCTGTTCCTCGGCGTGGTGCTGATCGCGACCGGCGATCATCTCGGCTTGCCGCCGACCGTGTTCTGGCCGTGGCTGCTGCTCGGTGCGCTCAGCCAGATCGTCGCGACCGGCCTGATGCTGCTGGCGATGAACGATCGCTCCTTCGTGGTGACGACGGCTTACCTGAAGACCGAGGCGATCCAGACCGCGATCTTCGGCTTCGTCTTCCTCGGCGATCACCTGACCTGGCTGAAGGTGCTGGCGATCGTGATCGCGACGATCGGCGTCGTCATCACCGCGCTGCGGCCCGGCGGCGAGAAGAGTTTTGCCGAGCTGAAGCCGACCATCACCGGCCTCGTCGCGGCCGCGGCCTTCGCGCTGTCGGCGGTCGGTTTTCGCGGCGCCATCATCAACGTATCAGGCGTCTCCTTCGTGACTGCGGCCTCGTTCACCCTGGTGCTCGGCCTGTTCGTGCAGACGCTGGTGCTGACGATCTATCTGCTCTGGCGCGCGCCAAAGGTGCTGCAGGCGATCCTCGGCTTGTGGAAACCGTCGATGCTGGCGGGCTTCATGGGCGCCTTCGCCTCGCAATTCTGGTTCCTGGCATTCGCCCTGACCGCCGCCGCCAATGTCCGCACGCTCGCGCTGATCGAGGTGCTGTTCGCGCAAGCCGTGGCGTACTACTCGTTCAAGCAGCCGATCGCGCCGCGCGAGATCATCGGCATCGCGCTGATCGTGATCGGTGTGGCGGTGCTGGTGGGGGCGTAGGATTTGTCAGCGGAGCCTGGCGAGGATCACGGGCGCCACTGCGCTCAACTCGCCATTCAAGATAGGGTTTGCCAAATCAAATATCGCGGCATCGATCAACTCCTCAAACCCTGCTTCGAAGCCGATATCTTCGCGGCATTCCACGAGATTTGCCCAATCCTCAACGGTGGGCGCATCGATCTCACCCCTGGAATATCGGTCGAGCACAGCAGCGATATGGCTACGCAACAAAGTAACCACCGGAGCGCAGTCCCAAGTCAACGTGCCAAGTTCCGCCTTGAGTTGCGCTACGGGTACATCGAACTGGATGAGCGACGAAAGAACGGATTCGCGGCTCATGGCTCGCGTCAGTTCCGGTCTTCCGGCAGCGTCGGCAGGGGCGAGACCTCGATGCCTTCGTCGATCAGCGACTTCGCCTCCTCCGGCGAGGCCTCGCCATAAATCGGGCGGTGTTCCTTGTCGCCGTAATGCATCGCGCGGGCTTCGTTGGCAAAGCGCTCGCCGACATTATCGGCATTCTTCACGATGTGATCGCGCAATTCCTTCAGCTTGGTGCGCAGCTCTTTTTCCTGCGCCATCAGCAGCGACGTCGGGCCTGACGGCGCTGCCTCGGGCGCGGCGGTCGTCACCGGCTCGGGCGGTGGCGTCGCGCGCCCGCGGCCCTTCTTGCCGACGATGCGGGGGGCCATGATCGCCTTGTCGACCTTGGCGGACCCGCAGATCGGGCACGTCACCAGCTTGCGCTTGACCTGCGAATCGTAAGCCGACGAGCTCTGGAACCAGCTTTCGAACGCGTGGTCCCGATCGCAGCGGAGCGCATAGCGGATCATGCCGATCCCCGCACCAGATGCAGATGGTCCGGCCCCGCCTTGGGGTCGGATACGCCGAAGCGGCGGCCATGCTGGAGCGAGGGAATCGCGCGGCGCGCGGTTTCGACCTTGGCCGGATCGATCCTGGCCATGATGACGCCGGGTTCGACGTCGCCCTCGGCGAGGATCTCGCCCCAGGGATCGATGATCAGCGAATGGCCGTAGGTCTCGCGCTTGTTCTCGTGGGTGCCTGCCTGCGCCGCAGCGAAGATGAAGCAGCCGGTCTCGATCGCGCGCGCACGCAGCAGCACATGCCAATGCGCTTCGCCGGTCTTGCGGGTAAAGGCCGAGGGCACGGTGATGAAATAGGCGCCGCTCTCGGCCAGGGCACGGTACAGCGCAGGAAAGCGCACATCGTAGCAGATCGTCAGTCCGACACGGCCCCAGGGCAGGTCGGAGATCACCGCGGTCTCGCCCGGCTGGTAGTTGGCGGATTCGCGATAGCTCTCGCCGTCCGGCAGCTCGATGTCGAACATGTGGATCTTGTCGTAGCTCGCGAGCACATTGCCCTCGGGCCCGATCAGGAAGGAGCGGTTGACCGCCTTCTCCGGCGAAAACCGCAGCGCCAGCGAACCGACATGGAGATGGATCTTCAGTTCCGCCGCCAGCGCCCGATAGGCCTTCAGCGAAGTGTCGTCCTCTTCGCTTTGCAGATGCTCGAACAGCGCCTTGCGGTTCAGCTGCATCATGTTGCTGACTTCGGGCGTCTGCACGTAGTCGGCGCCATTGGCTGCCGCCTGGCGGATCAGCTTCGTGGCCTGCGCGAGGCTCGGCCCCGGCATCAAGCCGGTGCGCATCTGCACCATGGCGGCGGTGAATGTGCGGTCATCGCTCATGACACTGCCTTCACGCTTTCGAGCATGCCGTCGAGCTTGCCCTCGCGGTCGAGCGCATAGAGGTCGTCGCAGCCGCCCACATGGGTGCCGCCGATCCAGATCTGCGGGAAGGTCGAGCCCTCGCCGGCACGATCGTACATCTCGGCCCGCCATGAGGCGTTCTTGGCGACGTCGAATTCGGTGAAGGTCGCCTTCTTGCGGGTCAGCAGCGACTTGGCGGCGGAGCAATAGCCGCAGCCCGGCCTGGTGTAGATCTCGACAGCAGCGGTCATCTCGTCTGGCGCTCTCATGTCATGAATTCGTTGAATTATATGGGACTTTACTTGGTCTCCACAACCCGGGCGAAGACCAGCACGTCGACCTGGGCGGCCTTGGCGCGGAGCAGCGCCCGCGCACAGGCATCCAGCGTTGCGCCCGAGGTCAGGACATCGTCGATCAGGATGATGCGACGTCCCTGGACCTCGGCCTGGCGGTCTGGAGATACCTGGAATGCGCCCTGCACATTGGTGGCGCGCTGGGCCCGCGACAGGCCGATTTGCTGTTCGGTGGCGCGCACCCGGCGCAGCACCTCGGCCCTCGCCCTGACGCCGCTCTGCCGCTCGATCACGCGCGCCAGCGCCCCGGACTGGTTGTAACGTCGCCGCCAGGCCCGCCGCCAATGCAAGGGAACAGGCACCAGCATATCGGCCCCGGCCAGCAGCTCGCCGCCCGCCCGCGCCATCCAGCGGCCCATGGCCGGCGCCAGATCGGTCCGATCCTGGTATTTCAGCGCATGCACCAGCGTGCGCGCGACGTCGTCATAGCGCACCGCGGCGCGGGCGCGCTGGTAAGCCGGCGGGCTTGCGATCGCTTCCATCGACAGCATGTCGGGGCCGGGGTCGTAGACGAAGGGAATGCCGAGCCGCGGGCAATAGGGCCGCTCGATGAACGACAGCCGCGCCCAGCACGCCGCGCAAACGCCCTCGCCATCGACCGGCTCGCGGCAGGACACGCATTGCGTCGGCAGCGCGATGTCGAGCGCCAGCCGAGCTGCGCGGTTCAGCACGTTGCGGCCAGCCGTCCACGCGGCCCGCAGCGGCGCGGCGATGGAACGGGTAGGGGCGGCGTCGGCGTCCATGGGGAGAGGCTAACGCCGCATGCGCCGGATTGCCAGAACCGTGGAGATCGGCGTAACCAGCGGCATGGCTCAGACCCCGCAAATCCCGCCCGCCCTGTTCGATCGCGGCTTGCTGCATGCGCGGCAGCGGCGCGCGCAGACGCAGGGGGCTGCGACTTTCCTGCTCGACCGCGTCGCCGAGGACATGTCCGACCGGCTCGCCGCGGTGATGCGGGCGTTTCATGCGCCGGTTGATCTCTGGACGCCCGGTGAGGGGCTTGCTGGCTTGCGCGCCCGGCTGCCCTCCACCGCGCACATTGCGCTCGACGCGGCCGGTGCGGAGAGACTGCCTGTTTCTCCGGAAAGCCTCGATCTCGTCGTCTCGGCGCTGGCACTGCAATTCGTCAACGACCTTCCCGGCGTGCTCGCGCAGGTCCGTCGCGCGTTGAAACCAGACGGGCTCTTGCTCGCCGCGATGATCGGCGGTGACAGCCTGACCGAGCTGCGGCAGGCCTTTGCGGCCGCCGAGGCCGAATGCGAGGGTGGCGTCTCACCGCGCGTCGCGCCGTTCGCCGATCTGCGCGACATCGGCGCGCTGTTGCAGCGGGCCGGCTTTGCGCTGCCGGTCACCGACGTCGACCGCGTCGTGGTCCGCTATGGCAATGCGTTCGCCTTGATGCAGGATCTTCGCCGCATGGGCAGCGCCAACGTGTTGATCGAACGCCGGCGCACACCGAGCCGGCGCGCGACGCTGCTGCGCATGGCCGAGATCTACGCCGAACGCTTTGCCGATGCCGACGGCCGCATCCGAGCCACGTTCGACATCATCTGGCTGTCCGGCTGGGCCCCGCATGCAAGCCAGCAGCAGCCGCTGAAGCCGGGATCGGCGAAAGCCAGTCTGGCAGAGGCGGTGAAGAAGGCTGGGGAGACGTAAGCTCTCTCCTCCGTCATGGCCGGGCTTGACCCGGCCATCCACGTCTTTCAGCCAGGCACAAAGATCGTGGATGCCCGGGACAAGCCCGGGCATGACGCGGAGAGTGTGGCGAGCACCTCGGGCTCACATCAACAAGTCAATCAAATGCGGGATCAGCGGAATGTCCGCGGGCGGCATCGGGTAGTCACGCAGCTTGTTGGTGCGGACCCAGGCGAGGGTCTGCCCCTCTCGCGGCGCGACCTGCCCTTCCCAGCGCCGGCAGATGTAGAGCGGCATCAACAGATGGAAGGTCTCGTAGGCGTGGCTGGCAAAGGTCAGCGGCGCGAGGCACGGTTCGGCGACGGTGATGCCGAGCTCCTCGTTGAGCTCGCGGATCAGGCTCTGCTCCGGCCGCTCGCCGGGCTCGAGTTTTCCGCCGGGAAATTCCCAGAGGCCTGCCAGCGTCTTGCCCGGGGGGCGCTGCGCGATCAGGACGCGTTTGTCGGCATCGACGAGCGCGCAGGCCACCACCAGTGTCAATTTGAGATCGGCCATAGGTCCCTGTCGCCCGCTCGAGATGGTTCGCAATGGTTTGTTAACCCCCGTTGCGGCTCCGCGTTTTTACGGTTTGCATAAGTCATATTTAATCAACGGTTCCTAGAGTGGAAGCATATTTAAACCATTCCAGGCCAATCCATGCGCGCCGTGTTTCGCACCACCATCCGCCGGTTCGCCCGCGACCGGCGCGGCAATATCGCGGTGATTTTCGCGCTGGCCTGCGTTCCCCTGATCACGGTGGTTGGCTGCGCCGTCGATTACTCCCGCGCGACGCAGATTCGGGCCAAGCTTCAGGCCGCGGCCGATGCGGCCAGCGTCGGCGCAGTCGCCAAGGCCTCGCCGGGATTTGCGGCGGCGGGCACGATGACCTCGGACGGAGGGATCCCGGCCGGCGTCACCGACGCCAAGAACATCTTCAATGCCAACGTCGCCAACCTGACCGGCTACACGCTCAACAGCGTCACGCCGACCGTGGTCAAGAGCGGCTCGACGGTCACCTCGACCGTCGCGTTCAGCGCCAGCATCAAGACCATGTTCCTCGGCGTGATCGGCAAGACGGCGCTGACGATGACCGGCACGTCGACGGCGACGGCCAGCATGCCGCTCTATATCGACTTCTACCTCCTGCTGGATAATTCGCCGTCGATGGGCGTGGCGGCGACGCCGGCCGACGTCACCAAGATGGTCAACAACACGTCGGACAAATGCGCCTTCGCATGCCACGACTACAACGACTCGAACAACTACTACAATCTCGCCAAGACGCTCGGCGTCACGACGCGGATCGACGTCTTGCGCAGCGCAACCCAGTCGCTGATGGATACCGCCGCGGCCAGCGAGACCTATTCGAACCAGTTCCGCATGGCGATCTACGATTTCGGCGCATCGTCGAAAAACATCGGCCTGCGCGCGCTGTTCTCGCTGTCGGCGAGCCTGTCGAGTGCCAAGACGGCGGCGGGCGGCATCGACCTGATGGGCGTCTACGGCAACAACGATTCCTACACCGCCGACAAGGACACCCAGTTCAGCACGGTCTTTCCGGCCATCAACTCCGCAATCACCGCGCCGGGCGCCGGCACGTCGTCTGCGCCGCTGAAATATCTGTTTTTCGTCTCTGACGGTGTCGCCGACGAGTACAATACCGGTTGCTCCAAGCCGCTCGTGAGCGGCGGACGCTGCCAGTCGCCGATCGACGTCTCGCTCTGCACCACCATCAAGAATCGTGGCATCAAGATCGCGGTGCTCTACACCACCTATCTGCAGTTGCCGACCAACTCCTGGTACATGACCTACATCGACCCCTTCAACAAGGGCCCGTTCGGTCCGTCGCCGAACAGCGAGATCGCCGACAACATGCAGAGCTGCGCCTCGCCGGGGCTGTATTTCGAGGTCAGTCCGACGCAAGGCATCTCGGATGCGATGAACGCGCTGTTCCGGAAAGCGGTCGCGGACGCCCGGATTTCGGGGTGAGATAGTCCCGTCATTCCGGGGCGATGCGTCGGCATCGAACTACGGGGCGCAATTGCGCCCCTGAGAATCTCGAGCTTCCGGGTTCTCGCTTCGCGAGCCCCGGAACGACAACCATGGTCCTACGACCTGTAGTCCCCGTTGATCGCCACATATTCCTTGGTGAGGTCGCAGGTCAGCACGCGGTCGCGGCCCTTGCCGAGGCCGAGCGAGACCAGAATCGCGATCTCCGGGGCCTTCATCGCTTCCGATACCTGCACCTCGTCATAGGACGGATCGCGCGCGCCGCTCTTGGCGACGCGGATGCCGTTGAAGGAGATCGAGAGCTTGTCGCGATCGGCCGGCTCGCCGGCCTTGCCGACCGCCATCACGACGCGGCCCCAATTGGCGTCCTCGCCGGCGATCGCGGTCTTCACCAGCGGCGAGTTGGCGATCGACATCGCGATTCTGCGCGCCGAGGCCTTGGTCTTGGCACCCTCGACGGTGATCTCGACCAGCTTGCGGGCGCCTTCGCCGTCGCGCGCCACCTGCTCGGACAGATTCGCCAGCACCTGGTTGAACGCCTTCACGAAGGCCTTCAGGCGCGGGTCGCTGGCGCGGCTGATCTTTGGCGCGCCGTGCTCGGCGGCAGCGCCGGTGGCGAAGGCCAGCAACGTGTCCGACGTGGACGTGTCGCCGTCGATCGTCACCGCGTTGAACGTGCCCTCGACGCCGGCCTTGAGCAGGGCCTGCAGCGCCGCGGGCGCGATCGGTGCGTCGGTGAAGATGAAGGACAGCATCGTCGCCATGTCGGGCGCGATCATGCCGGCGCCCTTGGCCATGCCGTTGATGGTGACCTTGGCCTTGCCGAGCTTGACGGTCGCGGTCGCAACCTTCGGGAAGGTGTCGGTGGTCATGATCGCCTTGGCCGCGGCGAGATAGTCGCCGGGCTCGGCGGTCTCGGCGAGGCGGCCCAGCACGCCGTCGAATTTGGTCGCATCCAGCGGCTCGCCGATCACGCCGGTCGAGGCCAGGAAGATTTCGCCCTCGCTGCAGCCGACCGCCTTGGCTGCGATCTTGGCGGTCAGCGCGGTGGAGGCGCGGCCGGTCTTTCCGGTGAAGGCGTTGGCGTTGCCGGAATTGACGACGAGGGCACGCGCCTTGCCGCCCTTCAACTTGGCGCGGCACCATTCCACCGGCGCCGAGGGGCACTTCGACTTGGTGAAGACGCCGGCGACCGCGGTGCCCTTGTCCATCACCGCCAGCAGCACGTCGGTGCGGTTCTTGTAGCGGATGCCGGCTTCGGCCGTCGCAAGGCGGATGCCCGCGATCACGGGCATGTCGGGGACGTTCTTGGGGGCGAGGGGGGAGACGGTTGAGGACATCGCGGGGCGCCTTGGTGGGATCTGGATATGCAGATGCCCGGCCCCTCTTTGCGAAGACGAGCTTCGCTCTCAGGGCCGGGCATCAGGAAGACTTAAATACTCTTGGCGTCAGCGAAGTGACAGCGAATTCTTACTTCTTCGCGGGCGGCGCCATCTTGCTGTCGGAGGGCTTGGCTGCGTCGGCCGGCTTCGCATCCTTCGATGCGTCTGCCGCCGGCTGGTCCAGCCGCTCGACCTTGGCCTCGGCGCGCAGCTTGGCGACGTACTCGGCCTGGGCCTTGCGGGTGACGTAGCTTTCGATCTGGGTCTTGACCTGCTCGAAATCCGGCGCCTTGCGGTTGCGCTTTTCCTCGACCTTGATGATGTGCCAGCCGAATTGCGACTTCACGGGGTCGGAGATCTTGCCCGGCTCCAGCGAGAAGGCCACGGCCGAGAATTCCGGCACCATCTGCTCCTTGGTGAAGAAGCCGAGATCGCCGCCGTCGGCCGAGCCCGGATCCTTGGACTTCTTCTTGGCCAGCTCGGCGAAATCGGCGCCCTTGTCGAGCTCGGCCTTGACCGCCTTGGCCTCGTCCTCGGTCTCGACCAGGATGTGGCGGGCGCGCACCTCCTGCTCGCCGGTGATCTGCTTGGAGGCCTCCTCATAGACCTTCTTCATGGCGTCCGGGGTGGTGGCGGCCTTGCCCTCGTTGGCAAGCAGGCTGTCCATCAGAAGCCGGTTGCGGGCGAACGCCAGGCGCTTCTTGAACTCCTCGCTGTCGGCGACCTTCTTGTCCTCGGCAGCCTTGCTGACGATTTTCATGTCGATCAGGAAGGACAGGACGTTCTCGTCCTTGGTGGCCGGGTCCATCTGGGCGAGGCTCGGTCCGAGTTCCTCCTCGGCCATGGCAACGTCGCTCTTCTTGATTTCAGCGCCATTGACCTTCGCCAGGACCGGATCGTCAGCGGCCCGGAGCGGGCCCGCGAACGCCAGGGACAGCGCCAAAGCGAGGCAGCCCGCCAGGGCGGACGCATGGCGGAAACGCTGGCCGGTGGATACCGGGAACGAGGTGGTCATGGAAAATCCTTTTGTTGAAGCAGGGGGGCTGCTCGAGCGGGGCGGACACTCGCCCAATTCAGGGGGGCTTGGCAACGCGAAAAGTCTGTCAAAATGATGAATTAGCCGCAATGCGCCCGCCGTTGACAAGGCCCTGACCGGGCCATATCTCTGCCCGGTCGCGACCATGGCGATGGCGTTTATTTTGCTGCGTTTTTGGCCGTTGAACCCAGACTTGCCCAATTCCCACCCATATGGCGGACGACCCCGCGGTCCGGGCCGAAGGCGCCATCTGGCGTCACGGTGAGTTGATAGGCAGGCGGGTGACAACTTCTTGGCTGCAACGCGGTTAATTCGCGAACACAGGAACTAGGCATGATCGGCGCGCTCGCCCGCAAGTTTTTCGGCTCCGCCAACGACCGGCGGGTGAAGGGATATCAGTCCCGCGTCAACGCGATCAACGCGCTGGAGGCGGAGGTCTCGAAACTCTCCGACGAGGCGCTCAAGGCCCGCACCGCGGAATTCAAGAAGCAGCTCGCCGAGGGCAAGACGCTCGACGACCTGCTGGTGCCCGCCTTCGCCACCGTGCGCGAGGCCGCCAAGCGCACCCTCGGCCAGCGCCATTTCGACGTCCAGCTGATCGGCGGCATGGTGCTGCACGAGGGCGACATCGCCGAGATGAAGACCGGCGAAGGCAAGACGCTGGTCGCGACGCTCGCGGTCTACCTCAACGCGCTCGCCGGCAAGGGCGTCCACGTCGTCACCGTCAACGATTACCTCGCCCGCCGCGACTCCGGCTGGATGGGCCAGATCTACGGCTTCCTCGGCCTGACCACCGGCGTGATCGTGCACGGCCTCGACGATGCCGAGCGCAAGGCCGCCTATGCCTGCGACATCACCTACGGCACCAACAACGAATACGGCTTCGACTATCTGCGCGACAACATGAAGTACCGGCTCGAGGACATGGTCCAGCGGCCGCACTTCTATGCCATCGTCGACGAAGTCGACTCCATCCTGATCGACGAAGCACGCACGCCGCTGATCATCTCCGGTCCGCTCGACGACCGCTCCGATTTCTACAACACCATCGATTCGTTCCTGCCCAGGCTCGACAAGACCGACTACGACGTCGACGAGAAGCAGCGCACGGTGACGCTGACCGAAGCCGGCATGGAGAAGATCGAGGGGCTGTTGCGCGATGCCGGCCAGCTCAAGGGCGAGTCGCTCTACGACGTCGAGAACGTCTCCGTCGTGCACCACATCAACCAGGCCTTGCGCGCCCACACGCTGTTCACCCGCGACAAGGACTACATCGTTCGGGACGACGAGGTCGTCATCATCGACGAGTTCACCGGACGCATGATGCAGGGCCGCCGCTATTCCGAAGGCCTGCACCAGGCGCTGGAAGCCAAGGAGCACGTGACGGTCCAGCCCGAGAATCAGACGCTGGCCTCGATCACCTTCCAGAACTACTTCCGCATGTACGAGAAGCTCGCCGGCATGACCGGCACGGCGCTGACGGAAGCCGACGAGCTGTTCGACATCTACAAGCTCGAGGTCGTGGAGATCCCGACCAATCTGGCGGTCGCGCGTCTCGACGAGGACGACGAGGTCTATCGCACCCAGAACGAGAAATACGCGGCGATCCTGGCCGAGATCGAGCGCGCCAACGCGCGGCTGCAGCCGGTGCTGGTCGGCACGGCCTCGATCGAGAAGTCGGAAGTGATCGCCGAATACCTCAAGAAGCACGGCTATCGGCAGATCGATTTCGGCAACGAGAATTCGATGCAGAAGCTGTACGCCGCAGCGCGTGCCAACAAGCCGGCAAAGCTGTTCGCGGTGCTGAACGCGCGCTTCCACGAGCAGGAAGCCTATATCGTGGCGGAAGCCGGCGTTCCCGGTGCGATCACGATCGCCACCAACATGGCCGGCCGCGGTACCGACATCAAGCTCGGCGGGTCGCTCGAAATGCGGATCCAGCAGGAGACCGCCGGCATCGAGGACGAAGCCGAGAAGGCCAAGAAGATCGAGCAGATCAAGGCCGACATCGAGCATTTCCGCGACATCGTGCTGAAGGCCGAGGAGACTGTCGAGATCGAGCCGGCGAAGGGATCCAAGCCCGCCAAGACCGTGAAAAAGCCCGGCGGCCTCTACATCATCGGCTCCGAGCGTCACGAATCCCGCCGCATCGACAACCAGCTGCGCGGCCGCTCCGGCCGTCAGGGCGACCCTGGCCGCTCCAAGTTCTTCCTGTCGCTGGAAGATGATCTGATGCGCATCTTCGGATCGGACCGTCTCGACAGCATGCTGCAGCGTCTCGGCCTGCAAGAGGGCGAGGCCATCATCCATCCCTGGATCAACAAGGCGCTCGAGAAGGCGCAGCAGAAGGTCGAGGCCCGCAACTTCGACATCCGCAAGAACCTCTTGAAGTTCGATAACGTCCAGAACGACCAGCGCAAGGTGATCTTCGACCAGCGTGTCGACCTGATGAAGGACGAGAGCGTCGCCGAGACAGTCGCCGACATGCGCCACGCCTTCATCGACGACCTCGTCGCCAAGCACGTGCCCGAGCATGCCTATGCCGAGCAGTGGGACGTCGCCGGCCTGAAGGAAGAATTGAAGCGCGTGCTCGACCTCGACTTGCCGGTCGACGAATGGGCCAAGGAAGAGGGCATCGCCGACGAGGAGCTGCTCACCCGCATCGAGACCAAGGCGGACGAGCACATGGCGGCCAAGGTCGCGCAATGGGGTCCCGACGTGATGCGTTACGTCGAGAAGACCATTCTGTTGCAGACGCTCGACCATCTCTGGCGCGAGCATCTGATCATGCTCGACCATCTGCGCCAGGTCATCGGCCTGCGCGGCTACGGCCAGCGCGATCCCTTGCAGGAGTACAAGACGGAAGCCTTCAACCTCTTCCAGGAGATGAGCGCGCATCTGCGCGAGGCCGTCACGGCGCAGCTGATGCGCGTCGAGATCGTCCCGCCGGAGCAGGAAGCCCCCGTGCTGCCGCCGATGGAGGCGCACAAGTTCGATCCGAACACCGGCGAGGACGAGATGGCGCTTGCGAGCGTCACGCTCGGCGCGCAGGCCTCCGACGCGGCGCTGCGCGATCCGAAGAATCCGGCGAGCTGGGGCAAGGTCGGTCGCAACGAGGATTGCCCGTGCGGCTCGGGCAAGAAGTACAAGCACTGCCACGGGCGGTATGCCTGATCGATGATCTCAATACCCGGCGAACTCGCGGTGCCGTATTGGCTGAAGAGTTCGCCAGGGGTTGAAATGCTTCCGATCCATGTGTTGCCTGCTGATCTTCAGGTGCATCACGAATGGTAGGCGCACGCCATTGAGGATGGCTGCCTCACATTTGTCAGGCGAGCTGCCTTCGGTCACGCGCGGCTGAGCACGCTTTGGCCATTTGGCAGCCGGCCCCGATGTTGAGCGAACAGGTCCTTGGCCCGTTCATCACCCCCGCGAGAAGATCGCCCTGTTGTGGGCGCGTGGCCTGCAGCGCCTGTTCCTGTGATCGCTTCCGGGTGCTGCGGCAGATTGTCGGCGGCCACGCGCTCGTTCGGCTGCGCAGCTGCAGCCCGGAAGCCGATGGTCGAAGCGCGGCATCGTGTCTCGGAGGATGCCTGCGGGTGGATCATTCAATCCTTTGCTGCTGCTCATTGTGAACTGGATCACCTCTACTGGGCTCAATCCATGTTCTGATTGAATCGCACGGGGGCCGAAAATTGGGAGCCAGACAATGTCCAGACGCGCGCTGCCAACCACCTTGTGTGTTCTTGCCCTGAGTTTCTATGCTTGCGGTTCCGCCCCTGCGAGCCAAGTGGCCGGATGGTGGGGCGGAACATGGTCGTGCAACATCGACGGCCGGCCCGCCCGGATGAAATGGGCCGCCGTTGATGACAGTCAAACAAGCTGCGACGGCGACACTTGCACCACCAGTTCGGGAGCGCGCTGGGCAGGCAGCTTCTCGGACAATGGCTCGCGATGGGTGAAGTTGACAAATCCGCGCAGCGGAACGCAGGGCGGCGTCTACTTCAACCATGCCGACGGCAATAAATGGTATTTGGCCAAGCCGGTCAGCAACAAGGCCGCTGGCTGGACGACATGGAACGGCCAACGCTATCGCCTTTCGTGCTGGCGATGATGCCACCATGTGGCGCCTGCTTATTCTCCGCCTGAACTCGAAAGCGAGCCTTGAGGACTGAATAAGGCCCGGATGCGCGCTGTGAGCGCCAACGCCAGCCGGCGTGACCAGCGCGCGTGCTTTCGTGGAGAGCCTCTCTCCATGCATTGAATGGCAGGCGAGTGTGTCGGCTTCGCAAGGCCCCCACGCTCGCATTAATTCGAGCTGTCGATCAGGCTCTCCAGCAGCCGCTTGAGCTCGCTCGTCGACTTGTCGCCATAGCTCTCCAGGATGTGCTCTTCCTGGTCGACCGCGAGCGAGTTGAGCTTCCTGCACAGCACCTTGCCGCGGTCGGAGATGAACATCAGCACCTTGCGGCGGTCGTTGGGGTCCTGCACGCGATAGACCAGCGTGTCCGAGACCATGCGGTCGATCATCTTGGTCAGCGTCGGATGGTTGAGCAGCACGGCCTCTGCGAGCTCGCCCATCGAATGGCCGTTGCCATCCGACAGCACCTTCAGGATACGCCATTGCTCGACCGGCACGCCTTCCTTGCTCAACCGCAGTTCGAGCTGCCGGTTGATCTCCCGGTTGGCTTGCGCGAGCAGATAGGCGAGATGTTCGGTGATCGGGGTGTTTGTTTTGGTCGGTTTTGCCACGGCTAAGACTTCGTCTTGACCCAAATGAGTGAATGTCTTGCAATCAATGCTGCATCTATATGCACTTCAATTGTTGAATATTCAATATTTTCAAAATAGGATCATTGCCCAACAAAAGGGCGGATGCCGCGGCCGCCCGCAGAATGTGCTTTCAGGTCTGCTGCCAGACAGGAGTTGGCGTGCGCGCGACGGTAAACTTCCCGGCTCACGGCGGTCCGGCGTTGCCGCCGTCCATGCTGCTCAGGAATCTGTCGTCATCGGCGGCTGACGGTGCGTTGTCGCCGAGCGATCATGCCCTTTTCAGACGGCGCGGCAGCAACAGGCTCCGCATTGGCGGCTTCATCTGCTGCTCCGGCTCCCCCGGCGTCTGGGGCCCCTGCGCCACCAACAGCGCGCAGCTCGCCGTCGCCGAGATCAACAGGCGCGGCGGCATTCTCGGTCGCGAGATCGAGTTGTCCATCTACGACGCCGGCGGGCCGCTGGATGAGGTCCTGGACCGCGCCGAGCAGGCGATCGCGTTCGACGAGGTCGATCTCATCGTCGGCCTGCACACCAGCGCGGTCCGCGTGGCCTTGCGCGACGTCACCACGCGCCACCGCATTCCCTACATCTACACGCCGGTCTACGAGGGCGGCGAGCGCACGCCCGGCGTGATGGCGATCGGCGAGACCCCGCGCTGGCAGAGCCGGCCGTCGATCCACTGGCTTGCCGACGTCAAGAAGGCCCAGCGCTGGTACCTGATCGGCAGCGATTACGTCTGGCCCTGGCAATCGCACCGTGCGGTGAAGAACTACATCAGGGAAACCGGCGGCCATGTCGTCGGCGAAGAGTTCGTTCCTCTCGGCGAGGACAACCACGAGCCGCACCTGGCGCGCATCCGCGCCGCGAAGCCCGACGTGGTGCTGATCTCGCTGATCGGCACCGACAGCGTCACCTTCAACCGCGCCTTCGGCGAATGCGGGCTCGGCGCCACGACGCTGCGGCTCGCGGGCGCGATGGACGAGACCGTGCTGCTCGGCATCGGCGCCGACAACAGCGAGAACATGTTCTGCGCCTCCGGCTATTTCACCGGCACGGGGGCGCTCGCCAATGACGAATTCCAGAGCCGCTATCACGCGATGTTCGGGCCGAACGCGCCGCCGATCGGCTCGGTGGGGCAGTCCAGCTACGAGGGCCTGCGATTTCTCGAAGCCGTCGCGAACAAGGCCGGTTCGTTGTCGATGGGCCCGATGCTCGCGGCGGCCCGCAACATCGTCTATAGCGGCGCCCGCGGCCCGGTCACCGTCCGCGACGGGCGCGCGCGGATGCCGATGCATCTCGCCGAAGCCGATGGTCTCGATTTCAAGCTGATCAAGCCGATCTGACCCCGCCGCGGCAATTCCTGCAGGCCGGCTTGCAAAATAATACTTGAAAAGGAAAATATTTCCGTTTTGAATGTTTCCGCCGGGCCGGTGCGCTCGTCGCGCCAAACGCGGCCGCACGCCCAAAGACGGATCCAGAAAACTTCAGGAGAGCGCCGTGACAGTTGTCCTTCCTACGCCAGCCCAGCTTCGCAGTGTCGCCGAGCAATGCGGCCTTTCGCTCACCGACGAGGACGTCACCTCCTTCCGCGGCCTGATGCAGGGCTCGATCGAGGCCTACAATCTCGTCGCCGCGATGCCGGACGAGCTGCCCGAGGTGAAATATCCGCGTACGCCCGGCCATAGGCCCTCGGCGGAGGAGAACCCCCGCAACGCCTGGTACCGCAAGTCGACCGTGAAGGGCGCCGCCGGCGGCAAGCTCAAGGGCAAGACCGTCGCGCTGAAGGACAACATCATGTTGGCCGGCGTTCCCATGACCAACGGCTCGTCGACGCTGGAAGGCTTCGTGCCCGACTTCGACGCTACCATCGTCACGCGCATGCTGGATGCCGGCGCCGAGATCAAGGGCAAGGTGCATTGCGAGCATTTCTGCCTGTCCGGCGGCAGCCACACCGGCTCCTACGGGCCGGTGCACAATCCGCACAAGATGGGCTACTCCGCCGGCGGATCGTCGTCGGGCTCCGGCGTCGTGGTATCGCTCGGCGAGGTCGACATGGCGATCGGCGGCGACCAGGGCGGCTCGATCCGCATGCCGTCCTCGTTCTGCGGCGTCTACGGCATGAAGCCGACCTGGGGCCTGGTTCCTTACACCGGCATCATGCCGATCGAGATCTATGTCGACCATACCGGTCCGATGACCGCGACGGTCGCCGACAACGCGCTGCTGCTCGAAGTACTCGCCGGCGACGACGGCTACGATCCCCGCATCAAGGCACCGAAGGTCGAGGAATACACCAAGGCGCTCGGCCAGGGCGTCAAGGGCATGAAGATCGGCATCGTCAAGGAAGGTTTCGAGCAGCCGGTCGCAGAGGCCGCGGTAAATGAGAGCGTGCGCGAGGCCGCCAAGCGCTTCAAGGATCTCGGCGCCAGCGTCGAGACCGTGTCGATCCCGATGCACATGCTGGGCGGCGCGATCTGGACCCCGATCGGCACCGAGGGCCTGACCCAGACCATGATGTTCGGCGACGGCTACGGCCTGTCCCGCGGCGATCTCTATTCGACCTCGCTGATGGATTTCCATCGCGGCTGGCGCCGGCAGGCCGATTCGCTGTCCGAGACCACGAAACTGTTCATGATGCTCGGCACCTACATCAACAACAATTTCGGCCCACGCTTCTACGGCAAGGCGCTCAATATCTCGCGCCGCCTGACCGCCGCCTACGACAAGGCGTTCAAGGACTACGATCTGCTGCTGATGCCGACCACGCCGATGAAGGCGACCAAGCTGCCGGAGCCCAATGCCAGCCGCGAGGAATACGTTGCCCGCGCGCTGGAGATGATCTCCAACACCGCGCCGTTCGACATCACCCACCATCCCGCGATGTCGCTGCCCTGCGGCATGGTCGACGGCCTGCCCGTCGGTCTGATGCTGGTGGGACGCATGTTCGAGGAATCCACCATCTATCGCGCCGCGCACGCCTTCGAGCAGATCGGCGACTGGAAGAAGATGTGAGCGGAACCTCAGTGAAGACGAGCGGAACGGCAAAGCATGGCTAACGCGTTCGTCGCAGCGTTCGAGATCCTGAGCTTCGGCGCGATCATCGTCCTGATCGTGCTGGGGCTCGGGATCATCGCCAGCATGATGGGCATCTTCAACTTCGCGCAGGGCGAGTTCGTTCTGCTAGGGGCGTACATCACCTATCTCGCCTATGCCAAGGGACTGCCGATCTGGACCGGCATGGTCGCCGCGCCCTTCGTGGTCGGCGGGCTCGGCTTCGTGCTGGAGGCGCTGATCATCCGCCGCTTCTACGCCGCGCCGATCGTGGCCATGCTCGGCACCTATGCGCTCGGCCTGATCATCCGCGAATCCGTGCGCGGGTTGATCGGCGGCTTCTATCTCACCGTGCCCGAGCCGATCGGCGGCTCGATCGACATCGGCGCCATGCACATCTCGGCCTGGCGCTTCACCATCATCGTCATCACGCTGCTGGTGATGGCCGGTTGCTATCTCCTGCTGTCGCGCACCGGCTTTGGCCTGCGCATGCGCGCCACGCTGGAGAACCCGTCGCTGGCCCGCGCCTCCGGCATTTCCACGCCCCTCATGTACGGCGCCACCTTCGCGTTCGGCTCCGCGCTTGCCGGCCTCGCCGGTGCGCTGATCGTCCCGGTGTTCAGCCTCTATGCCGATCTCGGCCTGCGCTTCCTGATCCAGGGTTTCGTCGCGGTCATGGTCGGCGGGGTCGGCTCCTTCATCGGGCCGGTCGCGGGCGCCGGCGTCATCGGCACGCTCAGCGCGGCGCTGCCATGGATCATGGCGCCCGTCGTCGCCGACGTCCTCGTCTTCGTGCTCGCCATTGTCTTCATCAAATTCCGCCCGCAGGGCCTCATCGCTGGAAAAGGGGTTTAGTCATGTTCGATCGCACGCAGCTCTCGCGCCGCCGCTTTCTCTCCAATTTCGCCTTTGCGTCCGGCGCGGTCGCGACCGGGGTCGGCAGCTGGGTGATCCCGGCACCCTGGGCCAATGCGGCCGAGGCGCCGATCAAGGTCGGCATCGCCACCGACCTCACCGGCCCGATCGCCTATGCCGGCAACGCCGACGCCAACGTTGCCAAGATGGTGATCAAGGAGATCAACGCCGCCGGCGGCCTGCTCGGCCGTCCGCTCGAGCTCTACATCGAGGACACCGCGTCGAACGAATCCGTTGCCGTCGGCAACGTGCGAAAACTGATCCAGCGCGACAAGGTCGACATGGTGCTCGGCGGCATCACCTCCTCGATGCGCAACGCGATCAAGGACCCGATCGTGGCGCGCGGCAAGACGCTCTACATCTATCCGCAGCTCTACGAGGGCAAGGAGTGCACGCCCTATCTGTTCTGCACCGGCCCGACGCCGGCACAGCAATGCGACGAGTTCATCCCCTGGCTGATCAAGAACGGCGGCAAGAAGTTCGCGCTGCCGAGCGCCAACTACGTCTGGCCGCACACGCTCAACGTCTACGCCCGCAAGGTGATCGAGGCGAACGGGGGCGAGGTCGTGTTCGAGGAATACTATCCGCTCGACCAGGTCGATTTTTCCGCGACCGTCAATCGCATCATCTCCAACAAGGTCGACGTGGTCTTCAACACGGTCATTCCGCCGGGCGTCGGTCCGTTCTTCAAGCAGCTCTATGAAGCGGGCTTCCTCAAGAACGGCGGCCGGCTCGCCTGCGTCTACTACGACGAGAACACGCTCAACATCAATCAGGCCGCCGAGATCGAGGGGCTCGCCAGCTGCCTCGACTATTTCAAGGTGCTGACCAAGGAGAACCCGTTCGACGCCAAGATCCAGGCGGCGTACGAGAAGGATTTCCCGGGCAACTTCCTGTTCGCCGCCGGCAGCGCCGCCACCGGCACCTATCGCGGCCTGAAGCTGTGGGAAGCCGCCGTCAAGGAAGCGGGCAAGATCGACCGCGACTCGGTCGCGGCCGCGCTCGACCACGCCAAGATCGCCGAAGGTCCGGGTGGACCTGCCGAGATGGTTCCCGGCAAGCGGCACTGCAAGATGAAGATGTACACCGCGGTCGCCAAGGGCGGGAACTACGAGATCGTCGGACGCAGCAACGGCCTCGTCGATCCCAAGGAATGCTAGAGCGGAATGCCGAAGTCGATGGGTGCAGTGAAACAGGCGATCCCCGCCGCAATCGGCGGGGAGGCGGACGTCGCCATGGATAGCCGCGGGGCGGCGAAGCAAACGTCGACGCGAAAAATCCTGCCGATCGTCGAGGGCGTCGTGCTTCTCGCGGCGCTGCTCGCGCCGCTGCTGCTGCAGGACTACCTCACGGTGTTCGCGACGCGCGTGATCATCCTCGCGCTGTTCGCGCTGTCGTTCGACCTGGTCTGGGGCTATGCCGGCATCATGAGCTTCGGCCAGGCGCTGTTCTTCGGCTCGGCCGGCTATGGCGTAGCGCTGCTCGCGCGCGACCTCGACATCACCAACATCTTCCTGGTGCTGCCCGCAGGCACGCTGATCGGCCTCGCTTTCGCGCTGCTGCTCGGCGGCTTTCTGCTCTTGGGCCGGCATCCCTCGAGCGTCATCTTCGTCTCGCTCGGCACGCTGACCGGCTCCTACGCCGCCGATCGTCTCGCGCGCGGCTGGTATTATCTCGGCGGCCAGAACGGCATCCCCTCGATCGCGCCGATGTCGCTCGGTTCTTACGAGTTCACGGAAGGCCCGGCGTTCTACTATCTCGTGCTCGGCATCCTCGTCGTCGTCTACCTGCTCTGCCGCTTCCTGGTCCGTTCGCAGTTCGGCCTCGCGCTCGCGGGGCTGCGCGAGAACGAGCAGCGTATCGCCTTCTTCGGCTACAAGGTGCAGCACCTGAAGGCGATCATCTTCACCATCGGCGGCGCCGTTGCTGGCCTTGCCGGCAGCCTCTATGCCTTCCACGAAGGTTTTGTCTGGCCCAACATGGTCGGCGTCGTCGTCTCGACCCAGGTCGTGCTCTACGTGCTGTTCGGCGGCTCCGGCACGCTGATCGGCGCCGTCATCGGCGCCGTCATCGTCGAAGGTGTCAGTTTCTGGCTCTCGGACAATTACCGCGACATCTGGCCGATCATCCTCGGTCTCTTGCTGCTGCTTGTGATCCTGTTCCGGCCGCTCGGCCTGATCAGCTTCGTGCTCGGCGAGCGCGAACGGGTCGGCAGCTTCGGTGCCAGGCCCAAGGAGAACGTCAAGGAGAAGCGCAATGCTCCTTGAAGCCGCCGGCATCAGGAAGGTCTTCGGCAAGCTCACCGCGCTCGACGGCGCCGCGCTCAGCGTCGGCGAGAACGAATTCCACGGGCTGATCGGCCCGAACGGCTCCGGCAAGAGCACGCTGATGAAGTGCATCGCCGGCGCCGAAGTGCCGACGACAGGAAAGGTCTCCTTCGTCAACACCGACATCACCGCCTTCACGCCGACCGAGCGCGCACGGGCGGGCATGAGCCTGAAGTTCCAGATCACGTCCGTGCTGCCGTCGCTGACGCTGTACGACAACATTCTGCTCGCGCTGCAGGCGCAGTCTTCGCTGGTCGACCTCGTGTTCTCGCGCACACGCGGGCTCCTGCACGACCAGGTCATGACCATGCTGACGCAGTTCCGTCTCGCCGACCGCGCCTTCGAAGCCGCGGCTGCGCTGTCGCACGGCCAGCAGCAATGGCTGGAGATCGCGATGGCGCTTGCCGGCAAGCCGAAACTTTTGCTGCTGGACGAGCCGACCGGCGGCATGAGCCTCGAGGAACGCCGCGTCACCGGCGAATTGCTGCAGCCGATCAAGCAGCACTGCTCGCTCGTCATCGTCGAGCACGATCTCGATTTCATCCGCGACATCTGCGACCGCCTCACCGTGCTCGACCAGGGCAGGGTGCTGGCCTCCGGCACCGTCGCGGAAATCCAGGCCAACAAGGCCGTTCAGGAGATTTATCTGCGCCGTGCCTGAATTCTTGGACATCAAGCATCTCGACGCCGGCTATGGCCGCAGCCAGGTCCTGTTCGACGTCACCCTCGGCATCCCCTGGCGCGGCGGCGTCGCCGTGCTCGGGCGCAACGGCGCCGGCAAGACCACGCTGATGAAGACCATCGTCGGCGAGCTGCCGGCGTGGAAAGGCGAGGTCGCCTTCGACGGCCGCGACATCAGCCGCCGCGCCACCCAGGAGCGCGTGCGCGCCGGCATCGGCTACGTGCCGCAGGAGCATTCGGTGTTCGCGCGCCTGTCGGTGCGCGACAATCTCGCGGTCGGCTCGCTGGCGAGCAGCAAGGCCGACGCCGTCGACCACGTGCTGACGATCTTCCCCAAGCTCGGCCAGCGCCTCGACCAGCCCGCCGGCACGCTCTCCGGCGGCGAGCGCAAGATGCTCGCGATCGGCCGCGCGCTGCTCGGCGATCCCAAGCTGCTGCTGCTGGACGAGCCGACCGAAGGTGTCTGGATCGGCGTGATCGAGGAGATCACCGAGCGCCTGATCGAGCTTGCCAAGAGCATTGCCGTCATCATCGTCGAGCAGCACCTCGATCTCGCTTTGCGCGTTGCCGACTACGCCTATGTGCTCGACCGCGGCCGCGTCGCGCTGCAGGGCGAAGCCGGCGAGGTGCGGGGCAATCCGGAGCTGATGCGCTATCTGGCGCCGTAGATGGCGAGCTGCCGTAGCCCGCATGAGCGAAGCCGCGAGCAGAGTCATCAGTTCGTGTTCTGAAGAGCAGCAATCCGTTTTTGCACCGCTGCCACCAACTCAGGAAAAGGCAGGCATGAATTCGGGTAGGGAGTCATCGCGCCCGCGGCCCCGTCATTGTGAATCTGCGTCTTCTTTGCGGGGTCGGTCACGGGTGCGTAGCTCTTTGGCTCCCGGTAATCGCCCGCCCGAGCGGCCGAGACGATCGAAGCCGCGGCGAGAAAAAGGGCCGCAACCGAAAGGCGGGTCGTGCGAGAGTACCTGATCAGAGGAAGCTCTTTCTTGAAGGCGATTATCGTTGCTCGAATCAATCCAGCAGGCTCCATCCTTCAAATCCCGCTTGTGCAAAGCCGGATGCTAGCGGCCGCACTTTTCGATGGCGGCCCGCCAGCCGGCCGCATCGATTTTTGGAAGCCGGTAACTCGCGGTCCCGCTCGAAATCGTCAGCGGCGACGCTCCTTCCATCAGGTCCAGCAGGCGCGCTTCGGCCCGCTTCCAGCGCTTGCCGAACAGCTCCGGGTCCTGCCGTGAATATCCGAGGTCCCATTGGACGAAATTGGTCGCGTCGTCGTCTGCCGAAATCTCCTCGAATTCGCCGACGAGATTCATTGACTTGCGGCCGTTCCCGATCGTGATCGTCGCCTTTCCGGCGCGGCCGGCCTCGCCGGGATATCTTGCATGCAGGCCCAGGGCGCGTCCGCAGCCCAGCATGAACGTGATCTTGCCCTGATCCCTGTAGCTCAGCGAGGGAAGATCGCGATTGTCGAATTCGAGCTTCCAGCTTCCCGCGCTCGCGAGAGAAGGAGCAGTGAGGAGAGCCAGAGCAAGGGCGGCGGCTTTCATGGTCACTTTCTCCGCGGGTTCGGAACGATCTTGATGTGCCGCGCGATGGCTTTGATCAGTTCCTGGTCCTCGGCCGCGGTCGGTGGCGGCGGCGGCTTGCCCTCGAGCGCCTGGCCGATCGTATATCGCCCGTCATCCCTGGCCGCGATCTTGTCGCGATGAAAGGCAACGATCTCGGCAAAGGGATATCCCAGCTCTTCGGCCGTCAATTCGACAGTCAGTGCCTCGGCCGCCTCCCAGCTGGATGCCCGCCGCAGGACGTCGAGGAGGAGCAGGCGGGTGTCGATCGAGGTGATCCGGGGTCCCTCGAGATGACGCGCGGCCCGGAGGCGGAGGGAGGCCGCCTCAGTCGGCTGGTTGGCGTCGTCGGCGACCCAGGCCGCCGACAACGTGCTCAAGAACGCCAATCTCCGCTCGCCCTGATAAGCGTGCTGCGCAGCACGCACCAGGAAGCGGCGCGTGACCGGATCGGGCGAAGGGTCGAGCGAGGCGACGCGGAATTCGTCGCTATCGAAAAATTTCCGCGCCTTCGCGTCGCCCTTGTCGATATCAGGGGCGACGTAGCCGCAATAGGGGCACTCCTGCAGCCAGCTTCCGATCGTCCAGCGATGCATTTTCGGCGGCCTCTGGTCGAGGTCGGGCGAGCCGTGCGTGTTCGAGCTCATGAGCACGGAGTGCTCGGAAGCCTTGCCGCAGCAATAGCATTGCAGCTTCTGGGTGCTGTAATCCGTCATCCGAGGTCCGACCTACGCTCCCCATCGCTTCCGCAAATTGCCGCGCAGCGTCTCCGACGCCTGGACCAGCGTTTCGAGCACGCCTTTCTGACGGCCGCCGTAGAGCACATTCCGGTTGCCGGCCATGTTCACGATGCTGCGGTGAAAGATCGGCTTGCCGGCATCGAGGAAGGTCCGCAGCACCGCGAAGCCCCGTTCCAGGATCGGCTCGGCCTCGTCCACCCGTTCGCGCGCATAGCCCGCGGCGAGCTCCGCCAGGATCCAGAGCAGGGCCGCAGCGTCGTCTCCATAAGTCCGCTCGCAGATCTCGAGCAGCCGCTTCAGCAAGGGCTCGGCGTTCGAGAACTCTCCACAGTCGAGATAGGCCAATATCATGGCTTCGAGGGCCTTCTGAACCTCCAGGCTGTCGGGTCCAAATCGTTCCTCGATGATGTCGAGACCGGCCGCGAAGGCGGTCGCGGCCTTGCGCAGACGTTCGAACCTGGTCCCGTGTCGCTCCAGCTTGCTGGAATTGGCGTGGACAATGGCGGAGGTGAGCAGCGTCCGGCCCGCTTCCTCGCTTCTCTTCCCGAAGATCGTCTCTTTCAGATGCAGGCTGCGCTGCAGACTGGTTTCGGCCTCCGCCCATTTCGTCAGGCGTGCGCCGATCTCGGCGAGCGCGTCGACCGTGGTTGCGACTTCGACGCTGGCCGCACCATGGAGCTTCTCGAGGATCGAGATGCTGCGCTCCAGAAAAGCCCTGGCGCGGGAATAATCCCCTTGGGAGGCCCACCGGCGGGCGATGGCTTCGCATTCCCTGGCAGCTTCCGGACTGTCTGCGCCGAAGAGCTTCGACTTGATCGCGAGCCGCCGCAGCTGAAACGGCTCGACCAATTTGAAGTCGATATGACCTGCCCGACCGATCCAGTCATCGAGGTCGCCCATGATGGATTGCGGCCCATGCAGGCTCTCCTGGATCGAGATGCAGCGGTCGAGAAAGGGGATGGCTTCGACGGGATCTTCACTGCGGCAGATCAACTTGATCAGCGTCCGCAGGGCCGTGACGACCTCGTCGCTGATCGATCCGTGACGCTGTTCCAGCCCGGCGATATGTCGAAGGTGGCTCTCTGCGTAAAAGGATGCCATGGATCGCCCCGTTCAACCCAAGCCGCTCAAAGCCGCATCCTGGCCAATTTTTCGCTGCGAGCGCGGCCCGGTCGTGAGCCGAATGCTTTCCGGCACAGCGGCCCGAAGGCTTCGATGGATGCGAGGGCGCCGGCCCCGACATCCGCGGGCCTGGCTTCGAAGGTCTTGACCCGCCCGTTCTGTCCAACGATGGCGGTCACATCGCAGAAGAAATCCTCTCGCCGCTCGCCTTGGTCGGCTCCCTCGAAGGAGGCCGTCGTCTTCAGTCGCCAGTGATAGGCCCGGTCCTGGTCCTTGCGGCCGAAAGGGACGATCTGATCAGGGTGGCCGTATTTCTGCATCAGCTCGACGATGGCGGTGCCCCTGAAATCGTCGCGCGATCCCGCCAGCGCGTGCTGGTTCGGAATTGCGACCGTCGACAGAAGAACAAGAAAAATCACCGGACGAAGATAAGTGCGTTGCAGCATGTCTTTGGCTCTATCGGAGGCAGCGGAAAGATATCTGGTTATGTCCTCGCCGCGCGGTTCGCACGTACAATTTCGGCGGGGCATGCAGGGATGGTCAAGCCTGAATGGCCAGGACACCAGATGGACGGTGGCGCACAAGAAAGCTCCCGCAGCGCGCAGCGCCCGGGTTCTGCTTCGCTCTCGCGCCCCCGGAGATCGGAAGGGCGCAGGGAAGGCCGGGTACCGGCTGGCACCCGAGAGCCCCTGTGCAATGATGCGTGAGTCAACGCTCACAGGGGAAACACAGGTGCAGCCCGATAACCGGCCTTCCCTGCGCAGTGGTTTGACGGCTTATGTCGCGCTCTCCCCGGGGAGCGATGCACTCTTGCCCCCGTCGCCTCGCGAGATCGCTGATGTGCGCAACCCGGTCGGGCCCGCACACCACCGCGGAGACTTGACGCCAGCCTGCGGGCGTCAGGACCACACGATTTTGCCGTACGCAGGCCACGCTGTCGTACACGCGCCCGCTGATCGCTCACGGGGACACCCCGCCCTGCGACCGCCTCTGGCGCCAACACCGCCCGCGTCCACCGCAACTCACCCCACGAACCGTGACGATCGCGACCCGCCCCTTCCGGCGGGATGAGATGGCGAGGGAGTATAGGGTGTGTCGCGGTTCGGGTAAAGAGAAAATATGTTGAATCCGAATTGGGGGTGTTAAAGTGTCGAATTGTCCGGAGCTTTTGGGGACGCACCATCGCGTGTGTTCATAAACGGCTATGTCGCCTTGTGACCCTTAGCGGGCGTCGTGATGGCTTAATTCAAAACTGGGCACGCTATCCGCCCTCAGTTGACGAAAACTATTACTACAACCATTTTCTAGCTTATAGACCAATGACACATGAGGTCTGAGTGGATCAATGGCCCCGCGAGCGAAGGCAGCAATTTCAGGCCTCTTGAGGATTCTTTGGGTTAGCCTGTTCGTTGTGTCGGTGATTTTGGCGTTCGGCTGGTTTGTCCTTGATGGCAGCACGACCCGGTCTCGCGTCGTTCGATCACGGCTCACAATTGTAGTTGAAACTCCTGAAGGTGAACGATCAGGTTCTTCCGTTACGCAAAACACTATTAGCTTCCCTGGTGCTCTCACCAAGGCCCAAGGATGGGCACTGACCGAACAACTGGTGGGCGAGGTGGTCGCGGTTGATCTCGGCGAGCGTGGCGTGTTGTTTTCCACCTTCGAAAGACCGTCAGTTCTGTCTCGCAGAGGAGGTGACGCCTACAATGCTTCGTTGGCACCATTCCCGCAGGAGAAATTTCGCGGCAATTATGTCTCCAACGCTTCCTTAAATGAAAAGTACGCAGCTTACCTCGACGAGCTGAACCGTCTCAAACCGAAGTCCGCCCTGTTGCCTGAAGCCATGCCCGCATTGGTCCGGTTCGTTAATCTGAACGATCCGACGAGTGTCGCGCTCCTCGATCCACACGATCTCGCTGCGAGCTTTGGTCGAGGTGTGATCCTCAAAGGCGCTACTATAGAGATCACCGACGATCCGATCACCCATGGTATCGAAGATCGATTGCCTTGGCTGAGGTCGAGCAAAGTTGCTGAGTATTTGTTTCCCAATCCGACCCATCAACCGCCGCCAGATGCTCGAGAGGTTAGACATCTCAGTTATGACGATTTCAGGAGATTGCCCCGATGACCGATATCCGGCCGGGTGCGTGATGGAGCAATTTGGGACTTCCGCTTGTGGCCCATAGCGGGCCTCATCCGACTACGTCTTTACGGTAGCAAAGGCCCGTCGGACGCTCCTGGCCACGCTTGGTGCTCAAGTCAAGTCCAGGCGCAACCTCAATGAGAGCTTGTTATGCCGGAAGTCGCGACCGATATGGCGCGGTCAGAAGCAGCATGAAAAGCGCTCGTTCGGCCTGGTACCTGGCGGCAGATCGGCTCGATTCCCGCCCCTGCGCCACGACCGCTCCATGGCTATTGCAGATGCTCCAGGCCCATCTTTTTCGCCTGCGCGGCGCCAACGTCACTTCGAATGTTGGAAACTCCGGATCGACCATTGTCACCGCTTCTCGCCCTGCATCCAGCCGGACAAGCTGAACCCGGGGGGCCGACCCCTGTCTTCACCCATTCGGGTGAAAGAGTGCTTGCCAAAAAGTCGGATCCAGGCCCTCGGGCCAAGAGCGATGACGGATGTGGCTGCGGATGGATGAGCTGTCTAGAGCATTTCGGTTCTGATTGAATCAGAACCGAAGCTCTAGATTCTTGTTTTGACGCGTTTTCTTCACGCGAACCGGTGTCCACTTCGCTCG
>NZ_LFJB01000106.1:0-48359 GCF_006658625.1 Bradyrhizobium sp. UNPF46 | reverse complement strand
GGCGCGCTTGCTGCCGGCTGCAGACCGGGCTGGGCACTGAACACGCCGAGCTGGTGACCGATGTTCACGCCGGTCTGCACGCCCTGCCCGATCTTCTTCAAGACGCTCCAGAAGCTCTGCAGCTCCATCTCGGAGACCTGCGCCGAACCTTGCGTGTCCGGACCTGCCGAAAACGGCAGGAAACCTCCGCCGATGTTTCCGACGACACCGCCGATGGTCTTTCCCTTCTTGCCGCCGAGCAGATTACCGATAACGCGTCCGGCCGCACCGCCGAGGATGGAGCCGAAAATCCCCTGCGGGTCCAGTTGGCCGTAATCCTCGTACTGCTGCTGTGTTCCACTCATGATCAAAGTCTCCTGATGAAGTGCCTGATCCGCGAGCGACACGCGCTTCCCGAAGGGAGTCGCGATCACTGTGCGGGCAGCTAGAGCTACGACAGGGATCGTGATGCAGGCGTCACGTCGAGCGTGAAAGTTGCGTCAAAGTTTTTGGCGAGCGGCAATTTGAGCGAGGCGGATCGCTGGGACGCATGGAACATGCGGCGAATCTCGCGATGCAATTGTTCGGTCTCCTGGTCCGGCACCGCGCGAACGTCGCGCCACAGCACGGCGCGGCAAAGATCATACTGACGCAAGGCGTCGGCTCGGCGACCGTGCTGCGCATAACAGCGCATCAATATGCGATGGACCCCCTCCTGTAGCGGGTCGATGGCGAGAATGCGCAGCGCGAGCGCGATCGCGATATCCATGTGTTCGCGCTTGTCGGCATCCAGCAGGCCCGCAAGCGCCTGCATCGCCAGTGTCCTCAGCCGCTGGCGCTCGGCAGACAGCCAGGACTCGAATTGGCATGACGTCGAGCTGGTGCCCTCGAGAAGATCGCCTCGATAAAGCACCGCCGCACGGGCCAGCCGTTCGGGATGGCCCTCCCTCAGCAGGCGCTCGAACTCCCCGACATCGGTACTTATCTTGGTCGGGCAGATACGGATGTCGTCGCGATCGGCCGAGATCACGTCGGGACATTGCGGCAGCGCGCGCCGCAACGTGAGCAGGGCTTGTCGAAGGCTGGCGCGCGCGCGATCGCTGAAGTGACCGTCCCATAGCAGGGTGGCGAGCTTGCCGCGTGAAATGGCCCGTGGGGAACTGAGCGCGACATAGCCCAGAAGAGTTGCAGCCTTGCGGCTGGGGATCGATACCGACTCACCGGAAGCAGAAATAACCTCGACACCGCCGAAGAGATTGATGTGGAGCAGCGACATTGTCCTTATCCTCGGTCATTGTCTTCCGTCCCTCATTTCACCCGCTGGCGAACACTCTTCTTCTGATCAAGACCACCAACGATGTGGACAGCACCCATCGCCCACACGTCGTCGACCAAGTCGAAATGCTCGCGGCCACCATACAACCTGAATTAGACAAAGCAACGCATGTCGCCCGGCATCGCGTCAGCAAATTGTGAGCCGCTAATCTTCAAAGTGTGAGATAGCCCATAGGCAGAATGCGAATTGCGGTCGCGGCGACCGCTCGCATTTGATGCATTCGACGACGACGACGATGGAACAGCGCGCGAGCTTGCTTGATATGTCGCGCTGAACGCTAGGCAAATCTCGTTACATCGCTCAGGTGGTTGCGTGAGCCGTTCGACGCACGCGAGCAAAGCGCACTTGCCGTGCCGGGGCTCGAACGGCGGAAACGGAACCGTGCACCGAGGGCGTGCGTCAGAAAGCCGCTGCGCGTAATGTCAGTCACAGTCACCGATTTCTTCTGGATGGAAACCTGGACGAAGGTTTCCGCTGCCGAGACATGATGGGCTTCCGCAAGGGCTCCACCCGCTCCACCGTCTCGAGTCCTCACGCGGCACCCGGCCTCGCATCAACTGTGCAATGTGTGCTTCAGATCACAGCGGAATCACACGCCTTGGCGTACAAGGATCAGGCATGGCCGCAAACAAGGTAACGGCGGTACGCGTGAGGCTGCGGCGACGATCGACAGCTCCGGACTTTTCGAGGCCGCCTGGGTGATGAGCCCGGCGGCTTTCTTCTTTGTTGCGCTCCGGCACGAGAACGTGGATGCCGGGCGTTCGCCGCGCCAAAGGGCTTCGGCCCGCAGGCGGGCGGGACAGCACGGGCATGACGACGCTGGCCGGGGCGCTCGTTCGATCGAGCCCGGCAGCTGTCGCCTAAGAACAATCGCCTACACCCTTCCGCTCCTCCCACTCGTCCTCCAGTTGCCGCTCCGCTTCGAGCCAGAACTCCAGCTCGCGATCTGCCGGCCGTCCCGCCCGCTCCCAGAGTTCGTAGGCGCGGGCGCGCACCTGGCCGCGGCGCATCATGCGGCGGAGCTTTCGTTTCAGCTCCTCGGCAAAGCCGCGGAAGCGATGGCCGGTGGGTTCGTCCTTGACGAGCGCGGCCGCTCGCGTGGCGAGTTCGATCTGGTGCTCTATCCTCTTCTGCTCGTCCACCGCGGATGCTGCTGTCGTCAGAGCCCGTCTTGGTCAGACAGTGAATGCCTTGCCGGGATGGTCCGTTCCTTCGGCGGCGGGCACGGAATGGACCGAGCGAAGCGCATTCAGGTCTGAGCAGGAAGGGGCATGATGGGTTACGCTTCGCTCACCCCATCCCAGGAACCATCGCATCGCGCTGCTGCCACGTCGTGTCAGCCTCGACGACCACCGCTCTGACTTCCGGATCCTCGTCTCCTCCTGAAAAGCACGGCCCACCCTGGGGGGCATGGGGGGCTTGGAGGCGGGCCGTGCAGGCCAGCAATCGGCGGCGACTCTGGCCCGCGGATTCAAGCGTCGATCGGGCGCGCGAGTTCCTCGCCGCGCGTAACCGGCGACCAAGACCTCATCAATTGATGGAGACTGGAAAGAACACGGTGTCCAGCCAGAACAGGAGAGCGCCGATGCCCAGAACCGCGACGGGCGCGGGCATGAGGCGAGTAAACCGACGGTTGGACGCGTGGACTTCGTCCGAGAGCTCGCCTGCCAAGGGACGCCTGAGCGTCAGCAGACCCCGCCACCCGGGCATCGCGCCGGCTCTCGCCAGGGCCAGTCGTCCCGCCATCGCCAGGATCACAACGCCGCATCCCCACGTCGCGACGGTGAGGACACGAAGCAGGTCGTGCGACACCTCGTGGAAGGGGCGACGCAGGCACGGGGCTCATCCGACGTGCCATCGCCCTTTGTGGATATCGAACTTCACCGAGCCTTCGTCTCGCATCTTCAACAGGAGGGACTGGCAGGCTTCCTCGTTCGCGACATTGGCGCGTCTCATGACCTCGTAGACTTTGAGCGGCTTCTCCCGAAGCGCCATCAGGATCTTTTCTCGATCATTCAGCACGACGACACTCCTCCTGCCAGCACGCGCCAGATCACTGCAAGTCCGACAGCTGCTCTTCCGTTACGACTCGCTCGACATTCCCCGACTTGCTCTTGATGCGATATCGAAGACGTCCATCTGCCTCGATGGGCATGCATTGAACGACGGTGTAGATCATTGCCGGATCGCTTGCTGCACGTCCTTGTGGACCTTGGGGCTGGTGGCGTACGTCTTCATTCGGCTTATAGGCATATGACATGGGCTCACCTCTCAAATCGTCTACGGTCGCCCTAGCGTAGAGCATGCTGTGACGCAATGTAACCATTGCTTCCCGTTCAGGCTCACAAAAGCAGGCGCAGCGCCGCGCGGTCCGGCCCTGTCCAGCCTTGTCCCCAAGGCTGGGGGCGGGTTCGTCGCCCTTTTGCGATCTCCCCACCAGAACCGTTCGTGCGGCTGTTTCACCGGTGCGCTGGAACCGCCGGGCTGGGCACCCTGCGTCTTTGAGGTCGCCGCCTGCGCGACAAGCGTCTATTGTTCCCGGGAATCACTTGAATAGTTCTGGACAAATCGCAGATGCAAGGATCGCGCAATGGCCAAACAGAAGCGCTCCGCCGAACAACAGGTCGCGGATGAAGCGGACCGCAAGGCGCAAAATCCTATCGGGGCGCGGCAAGTGATAGCGGACAGCCACGCCGATCCGGAGTTTCAGGAAAACCACAAGCGTCTCAGAGCGGAGCGCCTGGCGCGAGAAGCCGGGCCGGCAAGCAAGAATTGACCCGACTGTCGAGCAGCGTTTGGATCGAGACGAGATGACAAAACCAACGGATGAATACCAACCGCGGAAGCCGATCAGCAAAGCGGAGCGCGAAGCGCGCAAGGCCTTCCGCCAGGTCGATGCAGTGAAGGCAATGTCCGAGCACGCGCTCGCCGAGGAGGCCTTTGCTCGAAATCGAGAGCGGCTGAAGGCAGAGCGGCTGGCGCGGGAAGCCGCAGCGGGCCCGGCGCCAAAAAAGAAGCCCAAGACGAAGAGCAAGTGAACCCGCGCGACGCGAAGCAGGTCGTGCAACACCTCGTGAAGGCCGGCCATCCGAAGCTCGGGGAATTGGTAGCGGGAGAGGGACTCGAACCCCCGACCCCAGGATTATGATTCCCGTGCTCTAACCAGCTGAGCTACCCCGCCACAGGGTCGCGAACGGCGGTGAAGGCCGATCTCGCGAACGCGCGGCATATAATAAAGGGGGAGCCGGGAAGTCAATCCGCGTTTGCTAAAGCTTCGGCGGGACAAGGCGTTTCGGTGGAAAAGCGGCCGATTTTGGCGGCGGATTTGCCCGTTTTCGAGCACCAGAGCCTTTCCCGTTCCGATGGAATCGGAACGGAGCTCTAGATTCTTGTTTAGACGCGTTTTCTTGACGCGAACCGGTATCCACTCCGCTCGAAAACGCTCCAGGACTCCCGGAGAGTCCCCCTCACCCGAAATCCGCGCTGTTGCGCGGATTTCGACCTCTCCCCGCACGCGGGGAGAGGCGAAGCATCGCGGACGCGCGAAGATCTCTTATTTCGGCCGCACGGTCTGGTCGCCGCCGGGGCTGCCGGGGGGCGGAATGACCGGGGTGTTGCCGCCGCTGTCGGGGGCCGGGGCGTGCATCTCGGGGTCGACGCCGGCCGGCGGGCAGAGCACGCCGTCGGATTTGGCCAGCTTGTCACCGAGCGGTTCCCGGGACTGGCCGGTGGTGGTGCCGTCCGATGAGCGGTTGGGCCGGTCCTGCGGCATGCAGTTGGCGGCATGTTGCGGGGATGGCGGCGCGGTCGCTTGCGGCGGCGTCGCCGGGGCGGGCGGGGCCTGCGCGATCGCGCTGCCTGAAGCGGCGATCAGGAGGCCCGCAAGAATGAGGTTTGTCGTGCGCATGGAAGGGGAACGCGCGCGCGGCGCCCCCTGTTCCCGCGTCACATCATCACGATTTGCGGTAGCGGATCAGCGAGAAGTGCCCCATCGGCGGCATCGGCCTGCGCTCGTTGAGCGTGATGCCGCCGTGCTTGGCGGCCCAGTTGACGAGGCGGGCCCAGGGGAATTCCGGGCGCCAGCCGAGGCGGCGCGCGATGGGGGCGAAGGCGAGCTCGAACAGTTTGCGCGGGCCGCTCTCGGCGCCGATGTGGTTGACCAGGATCAGCTCGCCGCCGGGCTTGAGCACGCGCACGAACTCGTCGAGCGTGCCTTCCGGATCGGGCACGGCGGTGATGACGTATTGCGCCACCACCGCGTCGAAGAAGTTCTCGGGGAAGGCGAGGTTCTTCGCATCCATCACCGAGAGCACCTCGACATTGGAGAGGCGCAGCGTGCGCACGCGCTGTTGCGCCTTGCGCAGCATCGGCTCGGAGATGTCGACGCCGCAGATCTTGGTGGTGCGCGAATAATCCGAGAGCGACAGGCCGGTGCCGACGCCGACGTCGAGGATGCGCCCGCCGATGCGGTCGGCCTCCGCGATGGTCGATTGCCGGCCGGCGTCGAACACCTTGCCGAACACGAGATCGTAGACCGGTGCCCAGCGGCCATAGGCCTTCTCGACCCCGGCCCGCGAGATGTCTGCTGCCATGCCCCTGCCCTTACACGAAACTCTAGAGAGAATTGTCTAGTGGTGAGATCGAAGTCAGCCCCGCGCGCGGTCGAGCGCCTCTCCCGCGTGCGGGAGAGGTCGCCACGCTCGCAAGAGCGTGGCGGGTGAGGGTTCTTTCCGCTCGCAATATATCGCGTGTTGAGAGAGCCCTCTCCCCAACCCTCTCCCGCAGGCGGGAGAGGGGGCGCACCTCCGGTGTCGCGAGAATGCGGTCCGATCTCATGATGATTAGCCGCGCACGGCTTCCGCGAGCGGGCGCGATGGCGCGGCTCCGACCTTCGCGGCGGCGCTTTGAATGAAGCCGCCGCCGAGCACGCGCGCCTGCCCAGAAGGGGCATCGTAGAACACGCAGGCCTGGCCGGGCGAGACGCCCTCTTCGCCGGCGACGAGCTCGACCTCGTAATGGCCATCGCTGCCGCGCAGCCACGCCGGCTGCGGCGCGCGTGTCGAACGCACGCGCACGAACAGCTCGAGGCCGCCGCCGATGGCGCGGTCGATGTCGCCGCCGCCGATCCAGTTGACGTCGCGAAGCGCGATGCGATGCATCTTCAGGGCATCGCGCGGGCCGACGACGACACGGCGGTGAGCTGCCTCCAGCCGCACCACGAACAGCGGCGCGTGGGCGGCGATGCCGAGGCCGCGGCGCTGGCCGACGGTGAAATTGGCGATGCCGTTGTGCCGGCCGAGCACGCGGCCCTCGAGATCGACGATCTCGCCGGGGTCCATCGCGTTCGGCCGCAGGCGGGTGATGATGTCGGTGTAGCGGCCGGTCGGCACAAAGCAGATGTCCTGGCTGTCGTGCTTGTCGGCGACGCTAAGGCCAAAGCGGCGCGCGAGCTCGCGCGTCTCGGGCTTGGTCATGTCGCCGAGCGGGAAGCGCAGGAAGTCGAGCTGCTCTTGCGTCGTCGCGAACAGGAAATAGCTCTGGTCGCGGTCGGCGTCGGCCGCGCAGACCAGCGCGCGCGAGCCGTCCTCGCGGCGGCGCGAGGCGACGTAATGGCCGGTGGCAAGCGCCTGCGCCCCGAGCTCGCGCGCGGTCTTCAGCAGATCGCGGAATTTTACCGAGCGGTTGCACTCGATGCACGGCACCGGCGTCTCGCCGAGCGCGTAGCTGTCGGCGAAATTGTCGATGACGGATTCGCGAAAGCGATCCTCGTAGTCGAGCACGTAATGGGGAATGCCGAGCTTGGCGGCGACGTCGCGTGCGTCGTGGATGTCCTGGCCGGCGCAGCAGGCGCCCTTGCGGTGGGTCGCAGCGCCGTGGTCGTAGAGCTGCAGCGTGATGCCGACGACGTCGTAGCCTTCCGCCTTCAGAAGCGCAGCCGTCGTCGAGGAATCGACGCCGCCCGACATGGCGACGACGACCCTGGTGTCCTCAGGACGGCCTTCGAGATCCAGACTGTTGAGCATGGGCCTTAAGGGGTTGTGACGGCGGCGTGCGGCGATCCGCGATTTCTTGCCTCTCGCGGGACATCGGCGATCCCCGGGAACTTCGGTTCCCGAAAGGCACGGCTGCCCGGTCGAAAGCGGCTGAGAGTAACCTCTTTAATATAGGCGGCATTCCGGTGAAGCAATCACGCACGGCGGCCAGCTTAGGGCAATTCTTGCCGGGGAGGCAGAAATGGCGGGGTTGCGGCGGGCCCCGCAGGCTCGATCACGAATCTTCAAACCATTGATTTTACTATATAAAATTACATTATGCGGCACTGGCCCGCTCCTTGCTCCCCTTGATGCCGAAGTTTGTTTCCAAGGGGTCGCCTGTGGTCAGTCGTACGTCAGATGTCGTGGCCAGCGTGCAAGTCTCGAGCACGCAGCAAAAGCCTGCCCGGTCGCAGAGCACCAAGGACACGCAGCAGGCGCCCGACTCCTTCGGGTCGCTGGTCGACAGCAACACCCAGGCGATCAGCACCAAGGACGCCGCGCAGGACAGCGCGCCGCGGCGGAGCGATTCGTCCTCTGCCGACAAGGGCCCGCGCGACACCTCGTCGACGGATCAACCCGCGCAGAGCAAGGCGAGCGACGACACCGACACGTCCGCCCCCGCCAGGGACGACAAGGCGAGCGACACAACCACCGATCCGGCCAAGGACGCCAACAAAGACAAGCTCCAGGCCAAGGATAAGGCCAAGGACAAGTCCGAGACGTCGGACGCCAAATCGGCCGACGAGACCAAGGGCGACAAGGCCGAGGCCACCAATGGGCTCGCCGCCGCCGTCGATGCCGCGGCAACCGCGCCAGCCGACGCGGCGCAGGCCGCCGTGCCTGATCCGAACGCGATCGTGGTTGCCGCACCTAGCGTCCCGACCGATGCGAACGCCGCGACGAACCAGGCCGCCACCTCCTCACCGCTGACGATTGCCGCCGCCGGCATCGCCGCCAGCGCCTCGACCGCGGCGCAGATCGCGGGCGGCAAGACCGACACCGCCACGCCGGGCGACAAGAGCGCCAAGACCGCCGGCGCCAAGGTCGACGCCGACACCTCGGCGGCGCTGGGCGATGCCGCCACCGGCGCAACCGATGCGGCCGCGACCGACACCAAGCCGAGTGCCGGACTGGTCCCCGCCAATCAGGGCACGCCGAAGACCTCGTTCCAGGCCGCCGTCGCCACTGCGCAAGGACAGTCCGACGTCTCCAATATCGGGCAGGACACCGGCAAGGCGAACGCTGCCACCGCGCAGGCGCCGGGCGCCGCGACCGCCAATGCCGCCGCGCATCCGCAAGTCGCCAAGCCGCAGGCAGACGGCGCAGCGACCGAGACCAAGCCGGGTGCGGCCGACCGCACCGCCGACGCGACCCAGGGCGCGCCGACCACGCCCGCTCATGCAGGCACGCAAGGTCTGGTCACCCCGACCGACACCAACGCCCAGGCCGCTTCGGCCGTGCAGGCGCCGCTGACGAACACCACCTCGACCGCGTCCGCATCGACCGCGACGCTGACCGCGACCGCCGCCACCAACACGGCCGTGCCGATCAACGGCGTGCCGGTCGAGATCGCGGCCGCGATCCGCTCCGGCAAATCCCGCTTCGACATCAGCCTCGATCCGGCCGAGCTCGGCCGCATCGATGTGCGCATCAACGTCGACCGCGCCGGCAACGTCACCTCGCATCTCACCGTGGAGAAGCCGGAGACGCTGCAGATGCTGCGCCAGGACGCGCCGCAATTGCAGCGCGCGCTCGACGATGCCGGCCTCAAGACCGGCAGCAACGGATTGTCGTTCAGCCTGCGCGACCAGAATTCATCGGGCCAGAATTCCGGCCAGAGCAACGACAATGGCGGCAATGCCCGCCGGCTGATCATCAGCGAGGACGACGGCGTTTCCGCCGCGCCCGTGGGACGCAGCTACGGCCGCATGCTCGGTTCGAGCAGCGGCGTCGACATCAGAGTGTGAGGAGTATTCGATCATGACCACCACGAATGCCGCCACCGCCCCCTCCGTCGTCTCCGGGACGACCGAGCTGCCAAAATCCTCCTCGTCGAACTCGCTGAGCTCGACCACGGGATCGACGCTCGCCGGCAACTTCCAGACCTTCCTGACGCTGCTGACCACGCAGTTGCAGAACCAGAACCCGCTGGATCCGCTCGACACCAACCAGTTCACCCAGCAGCTGGTGCAGTTCGCGGGCGTCGAGCAGCAGCTCAAGACCAACGATGCGCTGTCCCAGCTCGTCACCCTGCAGCAGACCACGCAGGCGACCCAGGCGCTGGGCTTCGTCGGCAAGACCGCCCTGGTCGACGGCTCGACCGCGACCATGAAGAACTCCTCGGCCACCTGGCATCTCAACGTGCCCACGGATTCGACCGTCGAGATCACCGTCGCCAATGCCAGCGGCCAGACCGTGTTCACCGGCAAATACACCGCCGCCGCCGGCACCGACGTTCCCTTCACCTGGAACGGCCAGGGCAATGACGGCACGCAATGGCCCGACGGCAAGTACACGATCTCGGCAACCGGCAAGGACGTGGCGAACAACAATGTCGGCATCGCAGCGCAGGTGCAGGGCACCGTGTCGTCCGTCGACCTGACCCAGTCGCCGCCGCTGCTGACCATCGATGGCGCCAGCTACACGCTCAGCCAGGTCAAGAGCATCATCGCGACCGGCAGCAATTAAAGGGGCGCGAGGGCTCGCCACACACTCGCTGTCATCCCCGCCTAGTTGCGCAATTGCGCACGGGGGCGGGGATCCATAACCCCAGGACAACATTTGGCGAAGACTCGTAGTTAGGAAGTTTTTCTTGGTACTGCGACCGCGCCTCATCGAGAGATCATGCGGCATGGATCCCGGGCTCGCGCTCCGCGCGCCCCGGGATGACAGCTGAGGGCCTCGCGCCACCGCGCGCAGGCTCCATTCGTTAGTAAAGTATTTACAAAGACCCCCTCGACCGGCCCGGACGCCCCCGTCCCGCCGGCCGAGACGGCGCCGCTTCGGCCATTTTCAACGAGAATTGTATTGAAGCCTTAGGCTTAGCGGATTTTTAAGCCGCGGGGGTTACGGTTACGGCGTGAGTTCAGTGGTTGAGAGTTTGTGAGTACGCCATGACAGAACCCCATCGCCCGAGGGTAAAATACGTCATCGGGCCGGACGGCAGTCCGTTGACGATCGCGGATCTGCCAGCACCCGGCACCAAACGCTGGGTCATCCGCCGCAAGGCCGAAGTCGTCGCCGCCGTGCGTGGTGGACTTCTCTCGCTCGAGGAGGCCTGCAGCCGTTATACCCTGACGGTCGACGAATTCCTCTCCTGGCAGTTTTCCATCGACCAGCATGGTCTGGCGGGTCTTCGCACCACCCGCATTCAGCAATATCGCCAGTAAGCGATCCGGAAATCTGCGGCTTTTGACGAAAATCGGCCTCGCCCCGCGAGGCCGATTTTTTTCATGTTCGCGATTTTGTACGACCTCTTAACCTTCGTTAACCATATCGAAACCATCACCTAGGCAATAATTGCCCAGTCGGCCTTTCCGGTGAAAGCGGCCGAATCTGTTGGGGCGGTTGCTTGCAAGGTCTTGCGGACTTTTTGAAAAGTATCGGAGCCGCCCGGTTCGGGGCGATGCTCGCGGTCACCGCCGCGCTCATCGGCTTTTTCGCGTTCGTCATCATGCGCGTCACCACGCCGCAGATGACGACGCTGTTCACGGACCTCAGCGTCGAGGATTCCTCGAGCATTATCAAGGACCTGGAGCGCCAAGGCATCCAGTTCGAGATCCGCAATGAGGGCTCCATCATCATGGTGCCCAAGGACAAGGTCACGCGCCTCAGAATGAAGCTCGCCGAGGGTGGCCTGCCCAAGGGCGGCGGCGTCGGCTACGAGGTGTTCGACAAATCGGACGCGCTCGGCACCACCTCCTTCGTCCAGAACATCAATCACCTGCGCGCCCTCGAAGGCGAGCTCGCCCGCACCATCCGCGCCATCGACCGCATCCAGGCCGCCCGCGTCCATCTGGTTCTGCCCGAGCGCCCGCTGTTTGCGCGCGAGGCGCCCGAGCCCTCGGCCTCGATCGTGGTCCGCGTCCGCGGCTCGCTGGAAGCCCAGCAGATCCGCGCCATCCGCCACCTCGTCGCCTCCGCCGTCAACGGCCTGAAGCCCCAGCGCGTCTCGATCGTCGACGAGGCCGGCCAGCTGCTCGCCGACGGCGCCCAGAGCGATCCGGACCAGCAGATCGGCGACGAGCGCCGCACCGCCTTCGAGAAGCGGATGCGCAAGCAGGTCGAGGACATCGTCTCCTCCGTGGTCGGCTCGGGCCGCGCCCGCGTCCAGCTCTCCGCCGATTTCGACTTCAACAAGGTCACCCAGACCTCGGACAAGTACGATCCCGAGGGCCGCGTGCTGCGCTCGAGCCAGACCCGCGAAGAGCAGAGCATGACCGCCGACAACAACGGCCAGGTCACGGTCAACAACGAGCTGCCCGGCAACCAGCAGAACAACGGCGTCGCGGCCAAGGACCAGAGCAAGAAGACCGAAGAGACCAACAATTACGAGATCTCCCGCACCACCAAGACCGAAGTGACCGAGGCGGGCCGGGTCAACCGCATCTCGGTCGCGGTGCTGGTCGACGGCATCTACACCAAGAACGACAAGGGCGAGCTCGCCTACACCGACCGCACCAAGGAGCAGCTCGACCGCATCGCGACCCTGGTGCGCTCGGCGATCGGCTTCGACCAGAAGCGCGGCGACCAGGTCGAGGTCGTCAACCTCCGCTTTGCCGACGCCCCCTCCACCGCGCCGATCGCGGAGCCCTCCGGCTTCCTCGGCATGCTGCAGTTCACCAAGGACGACGTCATGTACTTCGTCGAGCTCGGCGTGATGATGCTGCTCGGCCTCGTCGTGCTGTTCCTGGTGATCCGCCCGCTGGTCAAGCGCATCCTCGCCTCCGACGAGGTCGCCGCCGCCATCTCCGGCGTGCTCTCCGGCCCCGCGGCTTCCGAAGAGGCCGCGCCGGCCACCCAGCCGCTGCTGCCGAGCGGCGCCGCCAGCGCGATCGACGTCGCCACCATCCAGGGCCAGGTCCACGCCCAGTCCGTGCACCGCGTCGGCGAACTCGCCGAGCGCAATCCCAACGAAACCGTCGCCATCGTCCGCCAATGGCTGAGCGAATCCGCAAAGTGATACGAGAAGTGATCTGACATGGCCGCCACACTGCAAAACGCCAACAGCAACGACATCACCAGCGTGATCTCCACGCTCGGCCAGCGTGCCAACACCCGCGCCAAGGACGGCAAGACGACCGAGCAATTGGCCGGACCGAAGCGCGCCGCGATCCTGATGCTGGCGCTGGGCGAGCAGTATGGCGGCAAGATCTGGTCGTTGCTCGACGACGACGAGGTGCGCCAGCTCTCGCTGGAGATGTCGACGCTCGGCACCGTCGAGGTCGACACGGTCGAGGATATGCTGCTCGAATTCGTCTCGCGCATGTCGGCATCCGGCGCACTGATGGGCAATTTCGACGCCACCGAACGCCTGCTGCAGCAGTACCTGCCGCCGGAGCGCGTCAACGGCATCATGGACGAGATCCGCGGCCCCGCGGGCCGCAACATGTGGGAAAAGCTCTCCAACGTGCAGGAAGAGGTGCTCGCGAACTATCTCAAGAACGAATACCCGCAGACCATCGCGGTGGTGCTGTCGAAGCTGAAGCCGGAACACGCCGCTCGCGTGCTCGGCATCTTCCCCGAAGACCTCGCGCTCGACGTCGTCAACCGCATGCTGAAGATGGAGGCGGTGCAGAAGGAGGTGATCGAGAGCGTGGAGAAGACGCTGCGCACCGAATTCATGTCCAATCTGTCGCAGACCCGCCGCCGCGACGCCCACGAGGTGATGGCGGAGATCTTCAACAATTTCGACCGCCAGACCGAAACCCGCTTCATCACCTCGCTGGAAGAGGACAACCGCGAATCGGCCGAGCGCATCAAGGCGCTGATGTTCACCTTCGACGACCTCGTGAAGCTCGATTCCGGCTCGGCCCAGACGCTGATGCGCAACGTCGACAAGGACAAGCTCGGCGTCGCGCTCAAGAGCGCCAACGAGGACGTCCGCAACTTCTTCTTCGGCAACATGTCCTCGCGCGCGGCCAAGATGCTCCAGGACGACATGGCGGCGATGGGCCCGGTCCGCCTGCGCGACGTCGACGAGGCCCAGGCGCTGCTGGTCAACCTCGCCAAGGATCTCGCCGCCAAGGGTGAGATCATGCTGACCAAGAACCGCGCCGACGACGAACTGGTGTATTGATGGCAGCTCCCGCCAAATTCCTGTTCGATACCGACTTCGCGGCGCCGGAGCGGACGACGCGCGAGAAGGCCGCAACCGCCGCCGAGATCGCCGCGAGGGTCGCGGAAGCCGAGGCGCGCGCCTATCAGGAAGGCTTTGCCGCCGGCCAGCGCGAAGCCAAAGCCGAGAGCGACCGCCGCGTCGCCCTCGCGATGGAAGAGATCAACATCGGCATCCGCGGCATCGCCGCCGGCATCGGCAACATCGAATCCAAGATGGAAACCGAGGCGGTCGACGTCGCGGTCGCGGTCGCGCGCAAGCTGTGCGCCGATCTGGTCGCCGCCGAGCCGCTCGGCGAGATCGTCGCGCTGGTCAAAGACTGCTTCTCGCATCTGGTCGCCACGCCGCATCTGGTCGTTCGCATCAACGATGCGCTCTACGACGCCGCCCGCGACAAGATCGAGCGGCTCGCCAAGCAGAGCGGCTTCGAGGGCCGGCTGGTGATCCTGGCCGAGCCGGAGATTGCCACCGGCGATTGCCGGATCGAATGGGCCGATGGCGGCGTCGTGCTGGAGCGCGGCGCCATCGCAGCCAAGATCGACGAAATGGTCGGACGCTATATCGCGTCCCGCAGGGGGAGCTAAGCCATGAGCGACACCGACGGACAGGTCCCGCTGCCCGATCTCAACGGCCCGATGCCGCCGACCGGCACGGACGTCGGCTACAACGAGGACGAATATGCGGCGCGCGCCGCCGCCGACCTCGAGGCGGTGTTCGACGTTCCGGTGCAGGTCTCGGCCGTGCTCGGCCGCTCCAAGATGGACGTCAGCGAGCTCCTGAAGCTCGGGCCCGGCACGGTGCTCGAGCTCGACCGGCGCGTCGGCGAGGCCATCGACATCTACGTCAACAACAAGCTGGTCGCCCGCGGCGAAGTCGTCCTGGTCGAGGACAAGCTCGGCGTGACCATGACCGAAATCATCAAGGCCGAACGCAGCTAGCGACATTGCAGGGAATAGCGCGCGGCAGCGCGACCAGACGGACAGGAGACTGACATGCGGCTTCTCATCGTTGGCACATTGAAGGGCCAGCTCACCACCGCCACCAAGATCGCGATGGACAACGGCGCCACCGTGACCCACGCCGAGGACCACGAGCAGGCGATGCGCGTGCTGCGCGGCGGCAAGGGCGCCGACCTCCTGCTGGTCGACGTCGCCCTCGACATCCGCGACCTCGTGATGCGGCTCGAAGCCGAGCACATCCACGCCCCGATCGTCGCCTGCGGCATCACCAACGACGCCCGCGCCGCGGTCGCGGCGATCCATGCCGGCGCCAAGGAATACATCCCGCTGCCGCCCGATCCCGAGCTGATCGCCGCCGTGCTTGCGGCCGTCGCCAACGATTCCCGCGAGCTGATCTATCGCGACGAGGCGATGGCAAAGGTCGTCAAGCTGGCGCAGCAGATCGCGGGCTCCGACGCCTCGGTGATGATCACAGGCGAATCCGGCACCGGCAAGGAAGTGCTGGCCCGCTACGTCCACACCCGCTCGGCGCGCGCCAAGCGTCCCTTCATCTCGATCAACTGCGCCGCGATCCCCGAGCATCTCCTGGAGTCCGAGCTGTTCGGCCACGAGAAGGGCGCCTTCACCGGCGCGATCGCGCGCCGCATCGGCAAGTTCGAGGAGGCCACCGGCGGCACGCTGCTGCTCGACGAAATCTCGGAGATGGACGTCCGCCTGCAGTCGAAATTGCTGCGCGCCATCCAGGAGCGCGTGATCGATCGCGTCGGCGGCACCAAGCCGGTGCCGGTCGATATCCGCATCATCGCAACCTCGAACCGCAACCTGGCAGACGCCGTGCGCGAAGGCACGTTCCGCGAGGACCTGCTGTTCCGCCTCAACGTGGTCAACCTGAAGATCCCGCCGCTGCGCGAGCGTCCCCTCGACATCCTCGAGCTCGCCCAGCATTTCGTGAAGAAGTACGCCGAAGCCAACGGTGTGCCGGTGCGCCCGATCTCGGCGGAAGCGCGCCGCGTGCTCTCCACCAACCGCTGGCAGGGCAACGTCCGCGAGCTCGAAAACACCATGCACCGCTCCGTGCTGATGGCGCAGGGCGACGAGATCGGACCCGACGCGATCCTGACCCCGGACGGCGACCGCCTCGACCTCGCCAAGACCCCGCCGGCCGTGGCGCACGCCACCATGGCCGCCGAGCAGGTGACGCGCGCTCTCGTCGGCCGCACCGTCGCCGACGTCGAACGCGACCTGATCCTGGAGACGCTCAAGCACTGCCTCGGCAACCGGACCCATGCCGCCAACATCCTGGGCATCTCGATCCGCACGCTGCGCAACAAACTCAACGAATATTCCGACGGCGGCATCCCGATCCCGCCGGCGGGCGCACCCGGCGAATATCCGCGGATGCCGATGATGGGCGCGTAAGCGGGACGCCACGCCGGTTGAAAATGCGAATGCCCGGGCTGGTCCCGGGCATTTCCTTGACCATGCGCACCAGCGCTCGCCCCGTCATCCTGAGGTGCGAGCGGCGCGATGCAATCGCATCGCGCCGGGAGCCTCGAAGGATGCACGGCCGAGCCGGCGCGGTATAAACACTCACTTCTTCGATCGAGGTGCTCCCGCACGCCGCTGTGCAAGTTGGCTCACCAATCTCCAATCCGATCGAATGAGCGCTTCCTTCTTGGCGCGGCTCCATCCTTTGAGCTGGCGCTCGGCCGCAACGCCGTCGGTGATCCGATCGAAATGCTCCGCCCAGACGAGGACGACAGGGCGCCTCGAATAAATATATCCCGGATAAGCTCCCGCATTGTGCTCATCGACGCGTTTTGACGTGTCTTCGCCTGTCGCGCTTCCGATGTAGAATGAGCCGTCGGCGCATCTCAGCATATAGACGTAGATGCCCATCACAACATCCTTCGAGGCTCTCCGCGCGGCGCTTCGCCCCGCACGGCTCGCACCTCAGGATGACGGCAGCGCTTGGGTTGTCAAGTTTAATGAAACAACCTCAAGATATATCCCGTCATCCTGAGGCGCGAGCGGCGCGATGCAATCGCATCGCGCCGGGAGCCTCGAAGGATGCACGGCCGAGCTGCACCCCGGCGGAAGGAGCCGGGCCGTCGCCCTTCGAGGCCCGCTTCGCGGGCACCTCAGGGGTGACGATGAAAGGGCTTTGGCTGCTTCGAATGCAAAGGGGGGCCGCATCCGGCGACTAGGTCGCACCTGCACCAGGCCCTATAACCACCCGCGAAAACCACGCGGAGAACCACATGTCTGAAGCTCAAATCACGGACTGGCTGGCGGCGCAGAAGCAGGCGATGATCGATCTGCTCCGCGACGTCGTGAACATCGATTCCGGCTCCTACGACAAGGAAGGCGTCGATGCGGTCGGTGCGCGGTTCGAGCGGCATTTTGCCGAGCACGGCATTCCGTGCCGCCGCGAGGCCAACGCCACCTTCGGCGATGCAATCCATGCCGACGTGGCAAAACCCGGCAGCAACGAAAAACCGGTGCTGTTGATGGGGCATCGCGACACCGTGTTCGGCAAGGGCGAGGCCGGGCGCCGTCCCTTCACCATCAAGGACGGCCGCGCCTACGGACCTGGTGTCGCCGACATGAAGTCCGGCGTCGTGATGAACATCTTCGTCGCGACCGCCTTCCACAAATTCGGCGGCAACCCGCACCCGATCAAGCTCCTGATCACCTCGGACGAGGAGATCGGCTCGCCCTCCTCCCGGCCCGTGATCGAGCGCGAAGGCCGCTCCGCCCGCGCCGTGTTCAACTCCGAGCCGGGCCGCCCCACCGGCAACGTCGTCACGGGGCGCAAGGGCGGCATCTTCATGCACATGACCATCACCGGCAAGGCCGCGCATTCCGGCGCGAATTTCGCCGCAGGCGTCAGCGCGATCGGTGAGCTCGCGCACAAGATCGTGCATATCCACGCGCTGACCGATCTCGACAAGGGCATCACGCTCAATGTCGGCCTGGTCTCGGGCGGCCAGTCCGTCAACACCACGGCGCCCTACGCCGAGGGTCAGATCGACCTGCGCTATGTCGATCCGGCGGATCGAGCGCGGGTGATGGACGCGATCGAGACGATCGTCGCAACGTCTTACGTGCCGGGCACGAGCGCGACGCTGACGATCAAGGGCGAGTTCGTGCCGGTGGTGCAGAGCGCGGAATCCAAGGCGCTATTCGAAGGCTATCAGGCGGCCGCACGGCAGGTCGGCCTCACCACGCTGCAGGGCGAGTTCTCCGGCGGCTGCGCCGATTCCGGCTTCACCGCCGCGGTCGGCACCCCGACCATCTGCGGCCTCGGCCCGGTCGGCGGCCTCGCGCACACGCCGGAGGAATATCTCGAGATCGACAGCATCGTGCCGCGCGCGCAGGCGCTCGCGCTGGCGATTTTGCGGGGGTGACGTCGAGCGTCATTCCGGGGCGATGCGAAGCATCGAACCCGGACTCTCGAGATTCCGGGTTCGCGCTGACGCGCGCCCCGGAATGACGGAGAGGTCACGAATAACTCGGTGCATCCGGCTTGCGGAAGATGTGGATGGGATCGCCGGGGATGATCACGGGCTGGCCCGAGAACATCGCATAGGCGTAGAGCGCGAGATAGGCGATCGCGAGCGCACCGACGGCGTAGAAGGCGAAGGTCGCGATGCGCTTCATCGTTCCGCTCCATGGCGCATCCCGAACGGGACGGCTTCCCGGCTTCTAGAGCGACGAGGCGGAAAAGGCCAGCCTGTGCGCGCCGATCAGACGCTGCGCCGGCTGCGGGCGGGAACGCTGACATCGGCCAGCGTGGCGGCGTCCTCGTCCTGGTCGACCGCCACATACTGGCCGTGCCAATAGGCCAGCGCCGCATTGCGGGTCGACCCCCTGATGTCCCTGACACGGCCGATGACGATGCCGTGCGAGTGGCGCTCCATGATCTCCTCGACTTCGCAATCGAAAGAAGACAGCGCACCGACCAGAAGCGGAACGCCCGAGACCGCCGTCACCCATTCGGCACCCTTGAAACGATCGGGGCCCTTCAAGCCGCCCTTGCCGGCAAAACGTTCGGCGACATCGAGCTGGTCGGCATTGAGGATGTTCACGCCGAAGGCGCCGTGGCGGCGGATCAGGGGGAAGGACGAGGCATCGCGGTTGATGCTGACCAGCAGGGTCGGCGGCTCGACCGACAGCGAGGTCACGGAGGTCACCGTCATGCCGGTGATGTCCTTGCCCCGCCCGGCGGTGATGACGCTGACGCCGCCGGTGAGGTGGCGCATGGCGCCGCGGAAATCGGCGGACGAGACGGGGATTTCAGTCATGAGATCGCGGGGCACTACATTCATGGCATTGCTCCCCGGAGCGGGAGTTCCCTGTATTTAGGTACGATCGTCCGCCGACAACAGGTGGCTCAGGATCGAGCTTTCGAGGCCCGCGAGCTCGACCGAGCCGCGCGCGCGCGGCCTGCCGGCATGAACCACGACGTCATGGGCGATGCGGCCTTCCTCGATCACCAGCACCCGGTCCGCCAGCGCGACCGCCTCGGCGACGTCATGGGTGACCAGGATCGCGGTAAAGCCCTGGTCGCGCCAGACGCGCTCCAGGAGGCGCTGCATCGAGATGCGGGTCAGCGCATCCAGCGCGCCGAGCGGCTCGTCCAAGGCGAGCACGCGCGGACGGGAGACCAGCGCGCGGGCGAGCGCGACGCGCTGCTTCTGGCCGCCCGACAGCACCGACGGCCATTGGTGGCGCTTGTCGGCGAGACCGACCTCGGTCAACGCCCTTTCGGCGCGCGCATCCGCGTCCTGTGATGCGCGGTCCCGGCCGAGGCCGACCTCGACATTGGCGAGCACGCGGGCCCAGGGCAGCAGCCGGGGCTCCTGGAACATCACGCGGATGTCCTCGGGCTTAACATCCTGGCCGAAGCTGATGCTGCCGGCGTCGATCTTGTCGAGGCCCGCGATCAGGCGCAGCAGCGTGCTCTTGCCGCAGCCGCTTTTTCCCACGATGGCGACGAACTGGCCGGCGGGGATGTGCAGATCGATGCCGCGCAGCACCTCGTTGTCGCCGAAGGATTTGCGCAAGCCGCGGATGCTGAGCGGCAGGCCCGTCTCGACCGGCCGCTGCTCGCGCACCACCCGGGCGTGAGGCGCGAAATTGGCGCGGCCGGCGAGCTCGGTTTCGGGAAGGGCCGTCCGAAGGGCTGTCTGCATGTGATTCTCAACGTTTCTGGAAGGCGGGGTGCCAGGAGAGCGTCAAGCGCTCCAGCACACGGGAGGCGCTGTCGGCGAGCTTGCCGAGCAGGGCGTAGATCAGGATCGAGAGCACGACGACGTCGATCAGCATGAACTCGCGCGCCTGCATCGCCATGTAGCCGAGGCCGGAGGACGCCGCGATGGTCTCGGCGACGATCAGGGTCAGCCACATGATGCCGAGCGCGAAGCGGATGCCGACGAAGATCGACGGCAGCGCGCCCGGAAAGATCACGCGGCGAAACAGCTCGCCGTCGGTCATGCCGTAGATGCGGCCCATCTCGATCAGCTGCGGATCGACGGTGCGGATGCCGTGCAGCGTGTTGAGGTAGATCGGAAAGAACACGCCGAGCGCAACCAGAAACAGCTTTGCGCTCTCGTCGATGCCGAACCAGAGGATGACCAGCGGGATCAGCGCCAAATGCGGCACGTTCCGCACCATCTGCAACGTGGTGTCGGTCAGCTTCGCCGAGAGTTGCGACAGGCCGTTGGCGAGGCCGAACGCGAAGCCGATGCTGCCGCCGATCAGAAAGCCGATCGAGGCGCGCCAGAACGAGACCCAGATGTTGCGGACCAGCTCGCCGGACAGCAACAGCTTCCAGCCCGAGAGCACGACGTCGCTCGGCGCCGGCAGCACCCGCGTCGGCACGAAGCCGGTGACGCTGGCAAGCTGCCAGATCGCGATGATGGCGAGCGGCACGATCCACTGGATCAGGCCGTCAATGCGCGGCAGGCGGACGGCGCGCGGACGTGAGATGCTGTCGATCAGGCTCATGACTGCGACACCCGGTGCTGCGGACGAAAATCGTTGCCGACCGTCTCGCCGAAGGGACCGCCGTTGAAGTGCAGCTGGGTCACGTTGCTCGGCTGCTCCAGCGAGAGCAGCGGGAAGACCAGCTCGGCGAAGCGATAGGCCTCCTCCAGATGCGGGTAGCCCGACATGATGAAGGTATCGATGCCGATGTCCTGATACTCCCTGATGCGGGCCGCCACCGTCTGGGCGTCCCCGACCAGCGCCGTGCCGGCACCGCCGCGCACGAGGCCGACACCGGCCCACAGATTCGGGGCGATCTCGAGCTTGTCGCGCTTGCCGCCGTGGAGCTGCGCCATGCGCTGCTGGCCGACGGAATCCATGCGCGCGAAGTTCTTCTGCGCCTTGGCGATGGTGTCATCGTCGACATGCTTGATCAGATCGTTGGCGGCGCGCCAGGCCTCCTCGTTGGTCTCACGGACGATGACATGGAGGCGGATGCCGAAGGAGAGCTTGCGGCCTCGGGCGCTGGCGACCTCCCTCACCTTCGCGATCTTCTCGGCGACCAGCGCCGGCGGCTCGCCCCAGGTCAGGTACTTGTCGACGGTGTCGACGGCGACATCGATGCCGGCGTCCGACGAGCCGCCGAAATAGAGCGGCGGGCGCGGCGACTGCACCGGCGGAAACAGCAGCTTGCCGTCCTCGATATGGATGTGCCTGCCCTCGACATTGACGGTCTTGCCGGCGAGCAGGTCGCTGTAGACGTCGAGGAATTCGCGGGTGACCTCGTAGCGCTCGTCATGGCCGAGGAAGATGCCGTCGCCCTTGTTTTCGACGGGATCGCCGCCGGTGACGACGTTGACGAGCAGCCGCCCGCCCGTGACGCGATCGAGCGTCGCGGCCATGCGCGCAGCTACGCTCGGCGATTGCAGGCCGGGGCGAACGGCGACGAGATAGCGCAGACGCTCGGTGAAGGGCGCGACGCTGGAGGCGACGATCCACGAATCCTCGCAGGAGCGCCCGGTCGGCAACAGCACGCCGTAATAGCCAAGCTGATCGGCGGCCTGCGCGATCTGGCGCAGATAGTTGAAGTTGACCTCGCGGCCGCCGATGCCGCTGCCGAGATAGCGGCCGTCGCCGTGGGTCGGCAGGAACCAGAGGATGTTGGCGTTGGGTTGCTTGCTCATGGATGCACTCGGGCGACTAGCCATAGGAGGTGCCGACGGCGGCGGCGACGATGCCGACCGACAGCATGATCGCTGCGATCAGCCGATGAATGATGCGTCTCATGTCTAGACCTTTTGAAATGGGGAGATTGGTCGGCACGGTCAGGCTGCCGGGTTGCGCCAGACGATGTCGCGGATCTGAATCGGCTTCGGGATCAGGCCGAGCTTGTAAAAGCGATCGGCGACGCCCTGCTGGGTCGCGACGATCTCATCGGTGACGGGGCCGACGACGAAGTTGGCGCGGTCGGCCGCGACGGTCTGGATGTCCAGCGGGACGCCGGTGATCGCGGCGAGCGATCTGGCGACCTCATCGCGGTGCTGCTCGGCCCATCTGCCGGCCGAAGTCGTGACGTCGACGATCTGCCGAAGAATCGACCCATGGTTCTTCGCGAACTCGCGATTGGCGATGTAGAAGGAATTGGTCTTGGTGACCTCGCGCGCATTGATCAGGATGCGGCCGTTCTGCCTGGTCTCGCCGATCGCGAAATAGGGATCCCAGATCGCCCAGGCCTCGATGCTGCCATTGGCAAAGGCCGGGCCCGCATCCGGCGGCGTCAGATAGACCGGGGTGATGTCGGCATAGGTGAGGCCGGCCTTCTCCAGCGTCTGCACCACGATGTTGTGGGCGCTGGAACCCTTGGTGAAGCCGACGCGCTTGCCCTTGAGGCCGGCAATGTCGCGGATCGGCGAATCCTTGGGCACCAGGATGCCCTGGCCGTTGGTGATGGGCTGACCGGCGGCGTAGACGATCGCAGCGCCCGCGGCTTGCGCGAACACCGGCGGGGAATCGCCGACCGCGCCGAAATCGACGCTGCCGACGTTCATCGCTTCCATCATCGGCGGACCCGAGGAGAACTCGATCCATTTCACATTGATGCTCAAGGCTGTGAAATGTTTTTCCAGGGCGGCCTGCTGGCGCGCGATCACCAGCACGCCCGTCTTCTGGTAGCCGATACGAATTTCCTTCACAGCGCCTTGCGCGACCGCAGGCGAAGCAATCGCTGCAGCGGCCGCGGTTCCGATCGACAGCTTGAGAAAGTCACGACGTTGCATTCCACACTCCCGGCCGCGTGCGGCCGTTGCTCATTCACGTGCGGAGAATGATGGTGCGGGTTGCTGAAGCTGTCGAGCCATGCGGAAAAATAGCGATGCGAGCACTGCGTCTGCGGCGGCGCGCATGATTATTCTTTCAAGCGCGGGCGACCATGCAGAGAGAATTTTTTCGCACGCGAATGTGAGAGCCGCACTGGTCGGCCGCGGCAAAGCAAGACACCGGACCTCAAAATGTCGAAAACAACCCCATGCACAGTAGCCGGGGCCTGAGAAAACAATGACTTACGTTTTATCCGAAATTTACCTTGACCCGTCGGGCGAAACAGGAGCGTAATGTCACGATCGGGAGGTGGTGTGACGCGAGGTTCCTCCACCACCTCGCTGTCATTCCCCGCGAAAGCGGGGAATCCAGTACGCCGCGGCCTCTTCGTACCCTCGCGCTGCCTCTGGAATACTGGATCGCCCGCCCCAGTGCGCAAGGGCGCACAAGGCGGGCGATGACACCGCCGTTGTGGCAGGCGCCTACTGCCATCGCACCGGCAGGTTCTGCAGGCCGCGAAACGCCCAGCCGCCGATCCGCACCGGCTCGTCGTCGGCGATCTCGAGCTTCTTGGCGCGGGCGAACACGGTCGGCAGCGCGACGTCGGCGATCATGGCGCGGGAGGCGAAGGCGCCGGCGCAGAAATGCGGGCCGGCGCCGAACGCGACGCTCTTGGAGGTGTCGCGACGGACATCGAATGCGTCGGCGCGCTCGAAGTGTTTCTCGTCACGGTTGGCGGAACCGAACATCAGGAACACACGCTCATCGGACTCGAAGGCGACCTCGCGGATGCTCCACGGCTTGGCGATCCGCCGCGGCGACATGCCGATCGGCGAAATCCAGCGGGCATATTCCTCGAAGGCCTGCAGCCAGGTCACCTCACCGCGCAGAACCAGGTCGAGCTGGTCGGGATGGGTCAGCAGCGCCCATATCGTGCCGGCGATCGCCTTGCGCGGCTCGTTCTGACCGCCGGAGATCGCAAGCTTGACATTGGCACGCACGCTCTCCATCGGCATGCCGGAGGCGAGCAGCACGCCCAAAATGCTCTGGTCGGGATTCCTGCGCATCACCGGCAGGATGTCGTCGATCGCCGCATCGATGCCCGACGTCGCTGCATGGCAGCGCGCCTCGACTGCGGGATCGCCGGCATAATTGGCGATGCCCTCGATCATGCCTTGCGACCACGCGTCCATGTCCTCAAAGCCGATATTGGTGAGGCCGGTGATCGACTTCAGGCACTCGCCGGAGAACGGCAGCGCAAAGTCGCGCATGAAATCGACCCGTCCCGGCGCGATCGCATCGAGGATACGGTCGGCATGGGCCTGGAACTGCGCGGTCCAGTGCACCTTCACCGTCCTCGGCGACACCGTCGGAAACATCGCGCGGCGCTCGACCTGATGCGCCTCGCCGTCCTTGCGCATCATGTTGTGGCCCATCAGCCGGTTCATCAGGCCCGCGGGCTGGTGCGAGGAGAACACGTCGATCTGCTTCTCGGAGATCGAGATGTCGTCGCGGCTGGTCAGCAGCGTCGAGCCGAGCTGCGGCACGAAGGCGATCGGCGCCTCCCTGCGCATTTTGGCGAGCATCGGATAGGGATCGGCCCAGAAGGCTGCAGGGTCGATGTCGACGCGCGGCGCGGTGCTCAAGACGGATTCCCCCGGGTTTGTTGTTTGGCCCACATTAGCGCAATCCGCCGCCGCCTGTCGCTTGCGACGGCGGGAGATGTAGATGAATCCACGCGTATGATGCGGCGGGTTGGCGGGAATACTGGGGACATACGTCGTTGGCGCGGCGCCACTCGCCGACCGAAACTAACCGGGGTTCAGGTTCGTGCACGCGCCAGGAACGTGCGGCGCGGCCCCGGTTCTCAGGATGAGAACACGCAACTTCAGATTGACTATTTTCAACATTGGATTAGCCTGCGTTCCGCGTTTTTGAATTTTCCATTTTAAAGAGTCATTCTCATGAAATTGATCAAGCGCGCCGGCGCGTGGTGCAATGGCGAAGTCGCCTACATCGCCTGGGACGTCGAAAAGGCAATCAAGGGCTGCGTCGGCTTCATGGTGACGCGGGTTCACGAGACCGGCGCAGACAAGGGCAAGCGCCGGATTCTGCCGACGTGGATCGCCTTCACCGATCAGAACAACCCGAACTGGAATGCGCAGGACTCCTCGGTTTGGCCGATCCAGAACTATCACTGGCGCGACCTGACGCTTCGGAAGTCGCGTGACAAGACGAAGGTCCGGCCGATCGATTTCAAGGTCCACTATGAAATCGTCCCCGTGGCGCTCGCCGACCATAGCCAGAAGGAGCTTCCGGCTTCCCCGACCGCGTCGGCAAAGGACGCCCAGGGGCAGCCGAGCTATCTCGGCCCGCATCATCCGCTGGTGGCAATTGGTGATCCTGTCAGGACGAACGCAATCGATGTGACGCACACCTACGGCAAGGGCATCAAGGCGACCTTCACCAACGGTATCCTCTCGACGCAATCCCTTGTCCGGCAATTGGAGAGCGTCCACAAGGCGCCGCCCAAGACCGTGTTGAAAAACGCGGTCACGGGCACGTCGGCCAAGCGCACCAAAGCCGCCGAGCAAAAGGAGACGCATCTCCTCGCGACCCTGAAGGCGGAGATCAAGAACCCCAAATCCGATATCCGAAAATTCCTGATGGGAGACGTCTACGACTTCCTCAGCGACTTGATCGACCGCGCCAGAAGAGACGGCGGACAGGTTTATTTGGCGCTCTATGAACTGCACGACCCGGAGCTGATCGAACTCCTCGTCGACGCAATGAAGTCCAAGCTCATCCACATCATTCTGACGACGGCGGGCAACCTCGATCCCAACCCGAAGGGAACGGACAAGGAGAACCGCAAGCCCGTGATCTGGGATACCGAGAACGACGGTCCCCGGGCGAAGCTGCACAAGGCCGCCGGCAGGGACAAGGATCGCGTGATCGACCGGATGTTCAATTCGTCCGCGAGGATCGGACACAACAAGCTCGCCGTCTATGTGAAGAATGGCAAACCGGCGGCCGTCATGACCGGCAGCACCAACTGGACGGAAACCGGCCTCTGCGCTCAGTCCAACAATTGCATCATCATCGACGATGCGGCCGTCGCCACCGACTATTTCGCCTACTGGAACGCGTTGAAGGACGACAAGCTCGCCAGCCCGCGCACACCGGTTTCCATCACCGTCAAGGGCCAGAAGGTGAGCGGCGCCAAGCCCGACTCCAACAAGCAAGGCGCCAAAATCCGGGCCGCCAACCAGAAGCCACGGAAGGTGCAAAAGCTCTCTTCAGGCACCGCCATGGCCTGGTTCTCCCCCAATACGAGCAAGCCGACGGTGCCGAAGAAGAGCCCCGCCCGGCCGGCCGACCTCAAGGAAATCTATCAGCGGATGGATGACGCCAAGAAGGCGATCTATTTCCTGGTGTTCATGCCGGGCCGTTCCGGCGTGAACAACATCATCGGCAAAGCCGCGGCCATCCAAGGCGCCGGCAAGAACGACGCCGCTACCGAGGCGATCGCCAACGCCGGCGCCGAGGCCGGAAATGATGGCGAGAGCACACGGTTTGCCAATAAGCTGACCTCGATCGCCGCCAAGGGCCGTTTCGTGCTCGGCGCGATCAGTGACCCCAGCGCCCTTCCGAACTACGTGGCGCCCAAGAAAGGCGAGAAAAAGCCACCCGCGAAAAAGGGCGCCATCAAGATGCCGCCGCCAGCGATATGGTGGCCAGGCGGACCGGGAACTCAAGTTGCGATGGTGCGCGCCGCCGCGGTACGCATCCCTTTCGGCAATCTTCGGCCCGAACTCCTCACGGCCGGCCACGCCATCATCCATGACAAGATCATTGTCATCGATCCCTTGGACAAGAAGAACTGCACGGTCATTACCGGCAGTCACAACCTCGGTTACAAGGCGTCCTACTGCAACGACGAGAACTTTCTGATCATCCAAGGAAACATGGACTTGGCAACCTCCTATGCCGTGCATGTGCTGGATCTCTACGAACACTATCTGATGCGCGCGCGGTTGGAGGAGCAGATCCGCAAGGACATTGCCGACGGGAAGCTCACGTCCTATGCGGAAGCCGCCGCACACGTCGTTCCGCACGGATTGCTTTCGCTGACCGACACCTGGCAGAAGAGCAAATTGGAGAGCAAGGGTCTGTCGACCACGTCCTACTTCCTGGACAACACTTAGCTGAATAGCACTTCGCTGGATTTCGCTGGATAAAGCTTCGCTGGACAACATTTGGCCTGGAGCCGCATGTCCATTCTCGAGGACACCGAGGAATACGAGACCTGGCTTCGTCGCCAGTGCGAGGTCGTCGAAAACGACCTCGCACACAAGCACGAGCGGATGCGCGAGAATGCGTTCGCATTCCTGCGGGCGACCTACTATCACTGGGCGCGACGGATCGAGACGATCTGCCCGGATCTGGCCGACGCGCCATCTACCCTTTGCGTCGGCGACATCCATCTCGAGAATTTCGGAACGTGGCGCGATGCCGACGGGCGATGGGTGTGGGGCGTGAACGATTTCGACGAAGCGGCCGTCATGCCGTACGCCTTCGATCTCGTCCGCCTCGTCGCAAGCGCCGAACTCGCGCCGAAGCTGAAGATTGTCGGCCGCGATGCCGTCAACGCCATTCTCGAGGGTTACCGGGCTGGCCTGAGGCAACCGCGACCCGCGCTGCTCGACGAGCAGGAAATCTGGATCCGGCACTACGTCAGATGCTCGGATCGTTGCCGACGCAAGTTCTGGAAGGACGTCGACGGTTTCAAGGCTGCCACTCCCTCGCCCTCGATCCGGAAGCTGCTGGTAGCCAACCTCCCTGACGGCGCGAAGGATGCGGCCTTCTTCCGGCGGAGGGCCGGTGGCGGAAGCCTGGGGCGTCCTCGTTTTGTCGTCGTCGCGACCTGGCGCGGCGGCCGCGTGGTGCGCGAGGCCAAGGCACTCGTTCCCTCCGCCTGGGACTGGTCGCACCGCAAGTCGTCGCGGCGGCACAGATTCCTCGAGCTCTCGACCGGGGCTTATCGTGCGCCAGACCCTTATCTCGACGTCGAGCCGGATGCCAAAGGCACGCATTTCGTGTTTCGCCGGCTCACGGCGGACTCGCGCAAGATCAATCTCGACGATGACGCCGCCGGCCTCCGTTACGAGCAGTTGCGCGCCATGGGCGCCGACCTCGCCGCCGTCCACACGGGGACCGGCGACGTCGCCGCGGCGATTACAAAGGACTTGAAGGCAAGACGCAGCGACTGGTTGTACAAGAACGCCCGCGCCGCCCGCGAGGCTACCGAGGGAGATTTCGAGGTCTGGCGTCGGATCTCGCGTAAGCCGTCGGCATAGCAGCGTCGGACACAGCGCGTTTCGTCCAGGCCATCGGGGCTGCCGGACGGAACGGACTATTGCGCCTCGGCGATCCTCGGCCCGGGCGACAACAGCTGTGCGTTGGCCGCGGAGAACCGCTTCGACGGCGATCCCGGATCCGGCAGGCGGAAGGCGGCGTCGGCCGGCGTGCCCTGGGTTGGCCTACGGGCAGATGCCGGAAGCACGATCACCTTCGCGCCGACCTTCACCCGCTCATAGAGGTCCGTGACGTCGTCATTGGTGAGCCGGATGCAGCCGGACGACACCCGCTTGCCGATCGTATTGGGGTTGTTGGTGCCGTGAATACGATATTCGGTTTCGCCGAGATACATCGCGCGCGCGCCGAGCGGATTGCCGGGGCCGCCCGCCATGAAGCGCGGAAGATAAGGCTGGCGCCCGATCATCTCCGTCGGCGGATGCCAATCCGGCCATTCGGCCTTGCGGGCGACGGTCTGCTCACCGGACCACGTGAAACCTTCGCGGCCGACGCCTATGCCGTAACGCATCGCCTGCCTGTCGTTCAGGACGAGGTAGAGGAATGTGTTTCCGGTGTCGATGATGACAGTACCCGGCGCCTGGCGGCTGGCATAGTCGACCACCTGCCGAACGAGGGCTCCGGGAGCATCAGCGTCGGCTTTTGGCGGTTCGGCCAGTGGCGCCGGAGCCGGTGTCGGAATCGGAGCTGCAGCCGGGGCCGGAGCCGCCGCTGCGGCATGAACTGGAGGTGCCACGTAGACCGGAGACGACGATGCCCGGACTTCCTGCGCGGAGGGCTTGCGTGCCGGTTGCACGTTCGCCGGGCCAGACAGCACCCCGTACCCCAGGGCGGCGACGGCCACGGCGCAGATTGCAACCCTCGCGGCCACTGGGATTGCGAGCGTCTCCGCCTTCCCACGTTTGGCCTTGGCGCGCTTAGCCATATCTTTCTCCAAGGGGGTCACTGTGCCTGAAGAGGTACCCAGCAAAATTTAAGAAACTTCGAAGCGATGCCGGCCGGACCGGAACCGCCAGCGATGGTTAACGCTTTGCTCCTGGTGCTTCGCAATGCGTTCGACAGCGGGGCCGGCATCTGCCGCTTTCTGGGTCCCGGCTCTGCGCCGCAACGCTGGCGCGTTGCGGCTTGTCCGGGACACGAGAGTGGGGTCGGTCGACAGCCTCGTGCCCCGGACGCAGCGCAGCACCCCTTCGGTGGTGCGCTGCTGAACCGGGGCCCATGCCGGATGCGAGCGTTACCCCGCCGCCTTGGCCGGCGCGACATTGATCGCGAGCTTGCCGTAGCGGTCCGTGAAGGCCTCGGTGTCGATCTCTTCCAGCTCGATCTCGCCGCTCATGACGCCCTGCTTCCATTCGGCCTGCGCCGGGTCGTTCTGGAATTCCGGCATCACCTCGCGGCCGAACAGCTCGAGCGATTCGCAGATGTGCTCGTGACTGTTCTTGCCCGCTTGATTCAGCAGGATGACCTGGTCGATGTGCGAGGACTGGAAACGCTTCAGCTTCCTGCGGATCGTCTCGGGCGAGCCGATCAGGCCGCCGCGCAAGGCCGCCTCCTGCGCCTCGGGATTGTCGCGCTTCCACTTGTTGTACTCGTCCCACATGTTGACCGTGTAGGGCGCGGGACGCTGGCGGTTCTGCGAGGCGCCGTAGAAGCGCAGCGCGAACTGGAAGAAGGTGGCGCCGTCGGCGCGGGCACGCGCCTCCTCGTCGGTCTTGGCGCACATGAAGAACGACACCAGCGCCATGTTCGGATTGATCCGATAGTCCGCGAGCTTGGTGAGCCGCTTGGTCATGGCGTTGTAATAGGCGTGCACCCAGGCATGCGCGGCATCGGCACTCACGAACTGGAAGCCGAGCGCGCCGAAACCATAGCGGCCGGCACGCTCGATGGTCGGCAGCTGCGAGCAGGCGAGCCACAGCGGCGGATGCGGCTTCTGCACCGGCTTCGGCACCACGTTGCGCAAGGGGATGTCGAAGTACTTGCCGTGATGCTCGCTGCCGGCGTCCTTGAACATCGGGAAGATCGCCTGCACGGCCTCCTCGAAGACCTCCTTCTTGGTCTCCATGTCGCGGCCGAACGGGGTGAGCTCGGTGATGGAGGCGCTCTCGCCCATGCCGAACTCGCAACGGCCGTTCGAGAGCAGGTCGAGCACCGCAACACGCTCGGCGACGCGCGCCGGATGATTGGTGGTGAGCTGCAGGATGCCGTGGCCGAGGCGGATGTTCTTCGTCCGCTGGCTGGCGGCGGCGAGGAAGGATTCCGGCGAGGGCGAGTGCGAATATTCCTCGAGGAAATGATGCTCGACCACCCAGGCGTGGTCGTAGCCGAGCTTGTCGGCGAGCTCCATCTGCGTCAGCGCGTTCTGATAGAGGGCGAGCTCGTCGCCCGCCACCCAGGGCCGCGGCAGTTGCAGCTCGTAGAAGATGCCGAACTTCATGGCCTCGCTCTCCCGCTACTTTCTTGTTGTTGCGGGTATTCTATTGAGCGAGGCGATCCTGTCCACCCGCCGTCAATTCCGCGGCATGGAAGAAGCTGGATCGCGAGCCGGCGCGCCTCAGACCACGTGCAGATGCTCGCTGACGGTCTTGGGCTCACCGAGCAGGGCCGCAAGAGCTGCGATCGCATCCTGGCGCGGCTCGGGCGTCGCCGCGACCGTCCTGAAATATTCGCCGCAGAACTCGGTCCAGGCCTTGAGGTTGCCCGCGGGAACACCGATCACGAGGCTCTTGCCGGACTCGATGCAATGGGCAATCAGGTCGCGCAAGCCCCCGCCTTCGGCCTCGGCCTTGCCGAACTTGTTGAGAAAGACGATCTCGGCGTCGGCGAGCTGGGCCTCGACCAATTGCGCGGCCTCGAGCAGGCGCGGCGTGGAGAGACGGCACGAGGTCGCCCCCGCGCCGAGATCCTCGGAGATCGACATCGCCCGGCCGGTGGCAAGCTCGTGCAGAACCATGTCGCAGCGCGTGCGACCCGGCTGGGGTACGTCCTCCTGGATCAGGCCGGCGAGGCTCTTGCCCGAGCGGCGAAGCTCGGCGACGAGACCTGAGAACCACCGGTTCACCGCGGGACCCGAATCATAGACCAGGGCAACGCTGACGGCGGCGGAAGGCCGGGCGGCGCTGTCGGCCGTATCGCGGGATTGCTGAAGCATGTCCATCACCTCGCCGCCTTCGCCTTGGCGATGTCGGCATCCTGCAGGAAGTCGATCATGCGCTGCACGGGGCTGGCTTCGTCGATATGGTCGAGCATGTCGCGATAGCCCTCCTGCGCCTTGGGCGGCAGCTTGTGTGCGATGCCCTGATGGCAATCGATGCAGGTCTTGCCTTGCGCGAACGCGGTCTGGTGCAGCTTGGATGCGCGCGGCTCCTGCACCGCATATTCCATGTGGTCGAACTTGTGGCAGTTACGGCACTCGCGCGAATCCGTCGTCTTCATGCCGCGCCACACGCTCTTGGCGAGCTCGATGCGGTGCGCGTTGAACTTCTCGGGCGTGCCGATGGTGCCGAGGATCTTGTGCAGCACCTCGTTCGAGGCCTGGATCTTGCGGACGACCTTGTGGCTCCACTCCTTCGGCACGTGGCAATCCGGGCAACTGGCGCGGACACCGGTGCGGTTCGAATAGTGCACCGTGTTGCGGTATTCGAGATAGACGTTTTCCTTCATCTCGTGACAGGAGATGCAGAACTGCTCGTTGTTCGTCATCTCCATCGCCCAGTTGAAGCCGCCCCAGAACAGGACGCCGGCGACGAATCCGACGACGACGATCAGTCCCCAGGCATAGCGCGCGGTCGGCGAGAAGAACCACCGCCACAGCCGCTTCAGGAGGCCCGGCCGCGCGGCCGCGACGGCGGCAGAAGTGCTGGTGTCCTGCATGTCAACCTCACTTCGCCTGCGTCGCGTTCTGGAAGATGTTGCCGACCAGCGGCTTCGCGTCGGCCTGCGGCACGTGGCATTGCTGGCAGAAATAGCGGGTGCCGGCGACCTTATCGAGCCGCACGCCCTGGCGGTCGACGTAATGCGTCTCCGAGATCTTCGGCGCGTTCACCCGCGTGTTGCCGGGCCAGTCGTGGCAGCCCATGCACGCGTTGTTCTCCGTGGTGATCTGGTAGCCATCGACCTTGTGAGGGATCAGCGGCGGCTGCTGACGATAGGCGCGTTCGAATCCGCTGGCCGGCACCGACTGCTTGGTCACGTCGGGCGGCGCCGACATTTCGGTGAGCGGAGCCTCGCGCAGCGCCTTGGGCTGCCTGGCTTCCTGCGCGAGCGGCCCCGACACCGCGAACGGAATGACAAGCGCGACGGTCACGGCCGCCGCCGCAATCAACGGAATCAGTCGAACAAACGTCATGGGAGGTCCCTTTCAAGGACGGCCGGCTGGGAAGAGACGACACGCGCCGCTGGCGATGGCGCGGTCATGGAGGGGTCAGGACGCGCCGCATTGCGGCCGCGCAGACCGAGATGGAAGACCTGCTTGGAGCAAACGTCGATACAGGCTCCGCAGACCGTGCAGTCGCCCGCGGTGATGACCGGCGTGGCGCCGCTCCGCTCGCCCCTGAGCGCGGGGCTGATGACGTGCGGCTCGGGGCAGACGGCGAAGCAATCCATGCAGTCGTTGCAGGCCGCCCGGTTGTCGGCGGTGACGCGCAGCAGCGCGACCTTGCCGACCTGGCCGTAGAACGCACCGACGGGACAGAGATGGCCGCACCAGCCGTGCCTGGCGACCAGGAGGTCGAACACGAAGATCGCCGCGGTGCCGCCGGCGCCGAACCAGAGGCCGAATACCAGCGCGCGATGCAGCGCCGTCACCGGGTTGATCAGCTCCCAGGCGATCGACCCCGACAGCACTGATGCCGCGAGCACCGCACCGACGAAATAGAGCCTGAGATCGGTGCGGATCTTGGCCGTGAAGGTGATGCCCAGCCGCCGCCTCAACCAGGCTGCGAGATCGGTCGCCGGATTGATCGGGCAAACCCAGGAGCAATAGGTCCGGCCGCCGACCAGGAGGTAGGCGGCGAGCACGATGGCCGCGCCGATCGCCGAGAGGCCCTCGGGCCAATGGCGCGCCGCGAGCGACTGCAGGAAGACGAAGGGATCGGTCAGCGGCAGCGTGCCGAGCGTCATGGACGAGGCCAGCGTGCCCTTGGCGATCCAGACGCCCAGAAGCGGTCCCGACAGGAACAGCGCGAGGAAAAACAGCTGGCTGGCCCGGCGCAGCACGAGAAACCGCGAGGCGGCCCAAAGCCCCTTCTGCGCACGCGCCTCGACATAGGGTCTGACATTCGCCGTCATGGCGTGCCTCCCTCGGGCCTGCGCACCGGCAGCTTCAGCGGCGCATCGACGAGGGCTCCGCCTGCCTTGGTCTTCTCTTCCCAGCCGCGCTTGTAGTGCTCGTCCTGCTTCAGCGCGGCGACCTCGATCGGCAGCACCTTGATCGCCGAATCGGTCAGCACGCAGGACTTCTCGCACTTGCCGCAGCCGGTGCAATACTCGGCGTGAACGACGGGCTCGAAGATCGCGTGCTTGGTCGTGCGCGCGTTATGCGAGACCTCGAGCGTGATGGCCTTGTCGATGGCCGGACATACCCGATAGCAGACGTCGCAGCGCAAGCCCTGCAGGTTGAGGCAGGTTTCGCGACTGGTGATCACCGCGACACCCATCTTGGCCTTCGCGATGTCGGTCAGCGCATGCTCGAGCGCGCCGGTCGGGCAGGCCTTGACGCAGGGAATGGTGTCGCACATCTCGCAAGGAACGTTGCGAGCGACGTAGAACGGCGTTCCCACGGCGGGCCCGTCCGCCCAGTCCGCAAGCCTCAATGTGTCGTAAGGGCAGTCGCGCACGCAGAGACCGCAGCGGACGCAGGCCGCCAGGAAGTCCTTCTCGGGCAAAGCGCCCGGAGGCCGCAGCGTCTGCGCGGGCCTCGCCCGCGAGGACACGCCGAACGCAGTCAGCATCGTCGCGGCGACGGCTGCGCCGCCGCCGAAACGCGTCATATCCTGCAGCGCCTTGCGGCGGCGCGGATCGCGCGGGATGCCTGAGCTCGAATCCGACATGGCTCGTCCATCGACGGGTTTAGGCCGACGTCACGCGGCAGGCGCACTTCTTGAAGTCGGTCTCCTTCGAGATCGGACAGGTCGCATCCAGCGTGAGCTGATTGGCGAGCTGGCTCTCGTCGAAGAAGGGGAAGTAGACGAGGCCGCGCGGCGGCTTGTTGCGGCCCTTGGTCTCGACCCGCGTGACCACTTCGCCGCGGCGCGTCTGGATCTTGACCGGCTGTCCGCGCAGCAGCTTGCGCTCGGCCGCGTCGTCCGGATGCATGAACAGCGTCGCGGCCGGCACGGCACGGTGCAGCTCGGGCACGCGGCGCGTCATCGAGCCGGAATGCCAGTGCTCCAGCACGCGGCCGGTGCACAGCCACAGATCGAACTCCTTGTCGGGCGTTTCGGCCGCCGGCTCGAACGGACAGAAGATGATGCGCGCCTTCTTGTCCGGCTTGCCGTAGAACGACACTCCCTCGCCCGGCTGGACGTAGGGATCGTAGCCCTCGCGGAAGCGCCAGAGCGTCTCCTTGTTGCTGACCACCGGCCAGCGCAGGCCGCGCGCCTGGTGATATTGCTCGAAATCCGCGAGGTCATGGCCGTGGCCGCGGCCGAACTTGGCGTATTCTTCGAACAGGCCCTTCTGCACGTAGAAGCCGAACGCCGCGCTCTCCGAATTGTCGAAACCCTTCTGGCATTCGGTGACCGCGAACTTGTTGACCTCGCCGTTGCCATAGAGCACGTCGAACAGGGTCTTGCCGCGCACTTCGGGCTTCTTGGCGATCAGCTCCTCCGGCCAGACCTCCTCGATCTTGAAGTGCTTGGAGAACTCCATCAGCTGCCAGAGATCCGAGCGCGCCTCGCCCGGCGCCTTCACCTGCTGACGCCAGAACTGGGTGCGCCGCTCGGCATTGCCGTAGGCGCCTTCCTTCTCCATCCACATCGCCGTCGGCAGGATGAGGTCCGCGGCCAGCGTGGTCACGGTCGGATAGGGATCGGAGACCACGACGAAGGCCGCCGGATTGCGATAGCCGGGATAGCCCTCCTCGTTCATGTTCGGGGCCGTCTGCATGTTGTTGTTGCACTGGACCCAATAGGCGTTGAGCTTGCCGTCCTTCAGCATCCGGTTCTGCAGCACGGCGTGGTAGCCGATGTTGCCCGGAATGGTGCCTTCGGGCAGCTGCCACACCTTTTCGGCCGTCTCGCGATGCTTCGGGTTGGTGACGAGCAGGTCGGCCGGCAGGCGATGCGCGAAGGTGCCGACCTCGCGCGCGGTGCCGCAGGCCGAGGGCTGGCCGGTCAGCGAGAACGGACCGTTGCCCGGCTCCGAGATTTTCCCCATCAGCAGGTGCACGTTGTAGATCATGTTGTTGACCCACGTGCCGCGCGCATGCTGGTTGAAGCCCATTGTCCAGTAGGAGACGATCTTCTTCTTGGGATCGGCGTAGAGCTTTGCGAGCCGCTCGAGATTCTCCTTCGGCACGCCCGACATCTTGTGGGCGTAGTCGAGCGTGTAGGGCTCGAGCAGCTTCTTGTATTCCTCGAAGCCGATCTTGTCCTTGAACCCGGCCGGATCGAGCGCGCCGTCCTTGCCGGCCTTGTGCGAGGCGTTGACCGCCTTGATTTCGAGGGCGTGGGTCGGGCGCAGTCCGTAGCCGATGTCGGTCACGGTGGAGGCGAACTCGACGTGCTTCTCGACGAAGTCCTTGTTCGTCGCGCCGGAGTTGACGATGTAGTTCTGGATGTAGTTGAGGATCGCCATGTCGCTCTGGGGCGTGAACACCAGCGGATTGTCGGCAAGCTCGAACGAGCGGTGCTCGAAGGTGGAGAGCACGTGGACCTCGCAGCCTTCATGCGTCAGGCGGCGATCGGTGAGACGCGACCACAGGATCGGGTGCATCTCCGCCATGTTCGAGCCCCACAGCACGAACGCATCGGCGTGCTCGATGTCGTCGTAGCAGCCCATCGGCTCGTCGATGCCGAAGGTGCGCATGAAGCCGGTGACGGCCGAGGCCATGCAGTGGCGCGCGTTCGGGTCGAGGTTGTTGGAGCGGAAGCCGGCCTTGTAGAGCTTTGCGGCAGCATAGCCTTCCCATATGGTCCACTGGCCCGAGCCGAACATGCCGACGGTCGACGGCCCGCCCGCCTTCAGCGCCGCCTTCCATTTCTCGGCCATGATCTTGAAGGCGTCGTCCCAGGAGATCGGCGTGAAGTCACCGTTCTTGTCGAATTTGCCGTTCTTCATGCGCAGCAACGGCTGCGTCAGCCGGTCCTCGCCGTACATGATCTTCGACAGGAAATAGCCCTTGATGCAGTTGAGGCCGCGATTGACGGGGGCATCGGGGTCGCCCTGCGTCGCCACGACCCTGCCGCTCTTGGTGCCGACGATCACGCCGCAGCCGGTGCCGCAGAAGCGGCAGACGCCCTTGTCCCAGCGGATGCCGTCCGTCTTGCCCGGCTGCGCGCTCGCCGCTTGCGGCAGCGTCACGCCGATGGTCGAGGCAGCAGCAACCGCTGCGGCCGCCTTCAACGCATCGCGGCGGGTCGCCGTGGCTTCAGTCCCATTTGTCGATTTCGTAACCATCGTCGGTCTCTCCGGCTCAACGAATCTCAGTTTGTGGAGGCGCGCGCGTGCGCGCCGGAATTCTCGCAGTCGCCGCCGCAGCACGCGGCCGGCCCCGTCTCGACGGCGCTCTCGTCGTCGGACGTATCGAACGCGTGAAAGATCAGCGAGGCGCTGACGACGCCGGGCAGGCGATGCATGGCGGCGATCTGGTCGATCGCCAGCGAGGCCGGCGTGTCGATCACGGTCAGCGCGAGCCGGTTCTCGCCGGCTGCGGCCTCCAGCTCGACGCCGGGCATCGCCAGGATCCGGCTCGTCAGATCGCCCGCCGCGCCCGGCGCGAGATAGACGGCAACGCCGCAGATGTTGGTGGTATCAGCCATTGTGCACGACCAGGTTTGCAAGTTCGGATACCAGCGCGATCCGGTCCCGCGGCGCGAGCGCGATGGCCTCGACCGGGCAGACCGGAATGCAGTCGCCGCAGCCGGTGCAGGCCGCAGCGTCGATCACCGCGCCGAGCTTCTCGCGCGACAGAATGCGAATGGCGGAATGCTCACAGGCTTCGACGCAACGGCGGCAGACCACGCCATGTCGTTCGACGCAGGCGCTCGCACTGGAGACGGTCGCCACCTGCTCGGGGCGCGGCGCGTCCCCGCGCGGCGCAAGCGCGTCGCGGCCGGATGCGAAAGGCAGAACGGCAGAAAACAGTGAGCGTCGTGACATTGGTCTCGGCATATCCGAATCCCCACGGGCAGACCCGTGTTCAGGAATTTTCCAGAAGAATGCGCCCCATCGGGCACACCTCGGTCGACGCCGTTGTCACCGCTGCGGACCATAGGTTCGTGCTGTCCAGATCGCATTGCGCTAGATCAAGCGGCGATCCGAACAGGCGCAGGCAACGTTTAACCTGCGTGCCGTTCGCCGCATGAAATTGCGCGAGCCGGGCCAGGCGTTTACCTCGCCTTCACCTCCGGTGTGATCAGGCGGATTCGCAAGCCGAGGAGCGGGCCACGGCCAGCCGACGGCCGCTTGCAAGGGACGGATCCGCGGCAGCGGTTCAAGGCGGCCAGGACGGCCGTCGCCGCATTGATCTTCGCTGCTGCATCCGGCTTGAAAGCGGGGGTCGAATGGTTACCTTGGAGGGAGGCGAATCGCCGGGCGTCGCCCCTCCCTCAAGACAGACATGCCGACATTCACTCCGCATCAGGACGCCGCGCTCAAGGCCGTCGGCGACTGGCTCAAAGCAAAACCCGGCCGCAACGGCACACCGCAGGTGTTCCGCCTGTTCGGCTTCGCCGGGACCGGCAAGACGACGCTGGCCCGGCACATCGCCGACGGCGTCGACGGCGACGTGAAGTTCGCCGCCTTCACCGGCAAGGCCGCCCTCGTCATGCGCAACAAGGGCTGCGACGAGGCCTCCACCATCCACTCGCTGATCTACCGCGCCCGCGAATCCGGCGAGGAGCAGCCGAGCTTCGAATTGTGGGACGACGCGCCCGCATCCAAGGCGAAGCTGATCGTGATCGACGAATGCTCGATGGTCGACGCCGAGCTCGGCCGCGACCTGATGTCGTTCGACTGCCCGCTGCTGGTGCTGGGCGATCCCGCCCAGCTGCCGCCGATCCAGGGCGGCGGCTTCTTCACCAACACCACACCCGACGCGATGCTGACCGAGGTGCACCGCCAGGCCCAGGACGATCCGATCGTGCGGATGTCGATGGACGTGCGCGAAGGCCGCGAGCTCGACATCGGCCGCTACGGCGAGAGCGAGGTGGTGTCGCGAAAGGAGCTCGACCCCGACAGGGTCATGGGCGCCGACCAGGTGCTGGTCGGCCGCAACAACACAAGACGCGCCTACAACATGCGGGTGCGGCAGCGCCAGAACATCGAGGACGTCTTTCCGGTCGCCGGCGACAAGCTGGTGTGCCTGCGCAACAACCGCAAGAAGGGTCTGTTCAACGGCGGCCTGTGGCGCGTGAAATCGCGCAACACCTCGCGCTCGAAATCGCGCATCCTCTCGATGCGGCTGTCGCCGGACGAGGATTTTGGACACAAGGTGACGAAGGTTTCGGTGCGCGCCGATTGCTTCGAAGGCGGCGTCGAAGCGATCGCCTGGGAGCAGCGCAAGCCCTATGACGAGTTCGACTACGGCTACGTGCTGACCGTGCACAAGTCGCAGGGCTCGCAATGGGACGACGTCGTGCTGTTCGACGAGAGTTTTGCGTTTCAGGAATCCAGGGCGCGTTGGCTCTACACAGGGATCACGCGAGCGGCGAAAAGGTTGAGTATCGTGGTGTGATGCCGTCATCCGGACCGCGCCGATGCGTTCACCAGGCGCTAGGCTTTGCGATGTATCGTCGCCGTCGTCAGGAGGACCACCATGGCTGAATCAGAATTCGATGACCGCGATGATACCTTCGGTGCGAGCCGCCGCGGGTTTCTGAGATCGGCGAGCATCGCGGCCGGCACGCTCGCCGCATCGATCGCGGCGCCGAGACTTGCGCGCTCTGCTCCGCTGCGCGCGGCGCAGGCGCGACCGGAGAAGCCGGTGCGGGTCTCCAAGCACCGGCTCAACGCGCTGGCGGCGCAATTCTATGCCGTGTTCAACGAGCACAACGTCCTGCCCAAGGACTTCTCCGGGAAGCATGAAGCACGCTACGACGTCGAGCTGCGGCGCATCACCACGACGACGCAGATCCCTGAGACGAAGGAGCGCGTGAAGGTCAGCGCGCTCGTCGCAGTGCCCGTGGGCGTGCGCGGCGCGTTGCCTGTGCTGTCCTGGCAGCACGGCACGATCCTGTCGTTCGACCAGGTTCCCTCGAACCTGCTGCGACTTGGCGACGAAGCCTACCAGCTCCGCGACAACGTCGACTCGCTGGAGACGCTGTTCAACGTCCAGCGCTTCGCCGGCAATGGCTATGCCGTCATCGCCGCCGACTACATCGGCAAGGGCCCCTATCGCGACGGCCGCGGCGAAGCCTACGCGGTGAAGGGCGCCACCGTGCAGTGCTGCCTCGATGTCCTCAAGGCCGGGCTCGTCGAGCTCGAGGCGCTCGGTCTCCGCCAATCCGCGCTGTTCTTGAACGGCTGGTCGCAAGGCGCACTGAACACGCAATGGCTCAAACAGGAGATGCAACGCCGCGGCATCAAGGTGACGGCCACCGCGGCCCAGAGCCCGTTCAACAACCTCGCCGAGAGCTTCCGCTACTGGGTCAGCCCGACAGCCTTCATTCCGTCATCGGACACGTCCTACCCGATGCCTCCGGCCTGGATCACGCCCTGCCTGATCGTGTTGCTCGGAAGCTATCGCCGGTATTACGGTCTCAACGATCTGTTCAAGACAGCCATCAAGCCGCAATATCAGGCGTTCGCGGAAAAATACTGGGCCGACTACAGCCTGGAGGGTGACACCGCAAAAAGTGTTCCGCCGGCGGCGGACTTCCTGGTCGACGGGTTCTTCGACCGGTTTACCCATGACACCAACAGCAAGCTGCTGCGCCAGCTCGGTCGTAACGGCGCAACCTTCTGGGACTACGATTGCCCGATCCGGTTCTACTACGGATTGGCTGACGAAGCGCTGCATCCGCGACTGGTCAAGCCGGCAATCGCAGCCGGCGGACGTTTCGCGGAGGGCGTCCCGGTTGGCGGCGCAAGCCATCGCGTCACGTTCCTGGCGAGCCTCTATGGCGACAGCTCCGCGTTGAACGGACATTCGACCGTGTTCGACTGGTTCAATTCGCTGATATGAACGCGCCCCGCAACGCCGGCCTTCATTTGCCGGCGACAAAATAGAAGTCTTCCCGCCCCGGCGGCGAGCCGTAGGTGAACGGCTGCTGCTCGTGCTTCGTTGCGGCCCAGACATCGTCGCGGATGATGTCGAACAGTTTCCGGATCTCGACGCGAGGCTGCTTGATCTCGCGGGCGAGGGCCGTGGCGAACGGGCTGTTGGCGCTGCCGTCGCCGTCCATCGCGGTCTCGCCGTGCTTGGCGGCGTAGACCACCATGAAGCCGGCGCCGGGCTCGATGTTGGAAAAGCCCTTGTCTACCAGCTTCAGCGACAAGGTGCGCTGCATGGCCGGCGCGAACGGATTGTCGCGGCAGGCATCGAGCACCACAAGACGCATTTTTCGCGCGGCGCCGACCGCGGCGATGACCTGCTCGAGGGCGACCGCCTGCGTTTCGGCGTCCTTGTCGGCGGCGAGCTTGGCGTCGACGGGAACGAGATAATTCACCCCGCCGATCTCGAAGCCGTGGCCGGCGTAATAGACCACGGCCCAGTCGGCCTTCTCAGCTTCCTCCGCGAAGGCCTTCAACGCGTCGAAGAACTTGTCGCGGGTGAGGTCGCTGACGGAGATCACGGTCTGGAAGCCGACGTCGCGCAGCACGCTCGCGATCAGCTTGGAATCGCGCGGCGGATTGGGCAGAGCATGGACGTTCCTGTAGGCGCCATTGCCGATCGCCAGCGCCACGCGGCGTCCTGTGGCCCCGGCCGGCGCCGGCTGCGTCAGCGCGGCGAGCCGCTCCTGCGCGATGGCACGGGCGCGTGCGACCTCGGTGTCATCGAAATTCGTCAGCGAATAGGCCGCGGCACGATAGTCGGCGCGGGCTTGCGCCAGATCCTTCCGGCGCTCGTAGATCTGGCCGCGACCGGAATGCGCGCGGATGTTGTTCGGGTTGATCTGGATCGCCGTGTTGTAATCCTTCAGTGCGGCATCGAGGTCGCCCTTCATCATGCTGACATCGGCGCGGTTGTTGATCGCGTAGACGTTTTTCGGCTGCCGCTCGATCAGGCCGTTACAATCGGCAAAGGCCCGGTCGAACTTGCCCATCATGCCATAGGTGATGCAGCGATTGCTCGCGATCTGCGGCGCGGACGGGTCGATCTTCTCGGCCTCCGCGAAGTCGGCGATCGCGCCGTCGAAATCCTTCAGCAGCGTGCGCGCGCGGGCGCGATTGGTCCAGGCGAGCAGGAATTTCGGCGTGTATTTGATCGACTGGGTGAAATCGTCGATGGCGCTCTGCATCGCGCCGCGGCGCGCATAAATCACGCCGCGGTTGTTGTAGGGAACGCCGTAGGCCGGCCGCTTCTGGAGGGCGAGATTGTAGTCCGCCATGGCAAGATCGTCCTGGCCCTTGCGCTCATAGGCGAGGCCGCGCAGGTTGAGGGCGATGACGTAGTCCGGATCGAGATCGAGTGCGATGGACAGGGTCTCGATCGCCTGGTCGTAATCACGCTTGTTGAGCTGCGTGTTGCCGCGCGCGGAAAGCGCGATCGCCTTGTCCTTGCCGCTGACCTTGTCGGCCTTCAGCAGATTTTCGCAGGCGGTCGCGCGGGCCTGGGCGTCCGCCTGGCGATCGCGGCAGATGGCGAGGTCGTCGGCCTGCGGATCGGCCGCCGCGCGCGACATGCCGGCGGCCAGAATGACGAGGGTCAGGGAAACGACGCGCAGCATGGTCTCAGCCTGCTCCAGCCAGCAAGTTGTTCTTGAGTCGATCGTCGACCGCCCGGGTTCATCTAGCGCGGAGTTCCCGGTCTCGCCAAGGCGTGCGCTCGCCGGGCCGTCCCGGGCGGCTCATTTCACGGACTCGTGTCCGCGCCGTCGTAACAATCGGCGGCTGCGTCCGTACCTCGGATGATGCGAAAACGCGGCCGGGCAGGCTGTTCGCCCGGCCCTCGCCGCCGTAGACTGTCAGACCTTTCGAAAGAGGATCGCCATGCGCCGACCTGTCCTGTTGTCCCTGCTCGCCGCAACCACCGCCCTCGGGCTCGCCTTCGCGATGCCTTCACGAGCTGCGGAAGAGGCGGTGGTGATTCCCGCCCCCGCGATGGATACGGCCCCCGCGAGCGGGATCCAGACCGCCGTGGTCGCCGGCGGCTGCTTCTGGGGCGTGCAGGGCGTCTTCCAGCACACCGCAGGCGTGGTCAACGCGGTCTCCGGCTATGCCGGCGGCACCAAGGCGACCGCGGACTACCAGACCGTCTCGAGCGGCCGGACCGGCCACGCCGAGTCGGTCGAGATCAAGTACGACCCGAAGAAGATCTCCTACGGCAAGATCCTCCAGATCTACTTCTCGGTGGTGCACGATCCGACCCAGCTCAACCGCCAGGGCCCGGACACCGGCCCTCAATATCGCTCTGCGATCTTCACCACCTCGGACGAGCAGAAGAAGGTGGCGGAGGCCTATATCGCCCAGCTCAACGGCGCCAAGGTGTTCTCCAAGCCGATCGTGACCAAGGTCGGCGCGCTGGAGGCGTTCTACCCGGCGGAGGCCTACCACCAGGACTATCTGACGCTGCACCCGAACCAGCCCTACATCGCCTACAACGACCTGCCGAAGGTCGAGAACCTGAAAAAGCTGTTCGCGGATAACTACATTGAGAAGCCGACGCTGGTGAGTGCCAGCAAGGCCACCAACTGAGACCACCGAAACCAAGATCGCTGAAAAAACGGGAGACCCATGCCCGACACCAAAACGAAAACCACCGACGACAAGGTCATCAAGAGCGAAGAGCAATGGCGCAGCGAGCTGTCGCCGATGCAGTACGCGGTGCTGCGCGAGAAGGCGACCGAGCGTCCCTTCTCGGGCGAATATGAGCACGACCACCGCGCCGGCACCTATGTCTGCGCCGGCTGCGGCAATGTGCTGTTCGAGTCGGACGCCAAATTCGATTCCGGCTGCGGCTGGCCGAGCTTCACCCAGCCCGCCGTCGAGAGCCATATCGACGAGGAGCGGGACGTCAGCCACGGCATGATCCGCACCGAGGTGCTCTGCTCGAAATGCAGCGGCCATCTCGGCCATGTCTTCCCCGACGGCCCCGGGCCGACCGGCCTGCGCTACTGCATCAACTCCGCCGCCTTGAAGCTGGAGCCGAAATAATCGCCCCGCACGATCGGGTTCCCGCATGGAACCCGATCGTGTGATGTGCTTTTCTACTCTGGCGGTGCGGCCGATCATCGCATCTGGGCACCGCCAGGGAGGAAGCCATGTCACTCGGGACCATCCTGATCATCCTGGTGATCATCTACCTGCTCGGGGGCCTGTCCGGCCGCGTAGGCGGTTATGGCTATGGCCTGGGCCATTCCGGCATGGGGATCGGCGGCGTCGTGCTCGTGGTGCTGGTCGTCCTGCTGCTTCTTGGCAAATTATGAACCAAATAACCAATTGAAATAATTCAGATTTTCTCGTCTGCGGACCTGCCATGCGCGGATTCATCATCTCCCATCGCAGGGGTCGCATTTTTGTCAGATAAGCTTATATTAGGGGGCGAAAATGACATGTGCGGCGGGCCCGCTCGATTGCGGCAGCTGCCTCCCAAACCCCACGCGCTTAAAGCCCCAGAGAAGATCACGAGGTCTTTGACCATGCGTCCACTGCGTCCGTTCAACTTCAACACCTCCGCCGAGCTCTTCCCCGCTGCGATCCGCAAGAAGAAGCGTGCCGGCTTCACCTATCGCCGGTTCGGCACCGCGGCCGAGGCCGTGCAGTTCGCGATGGAGCAGTTGCCGACGGACTCGCTGAACGGCGCCTATCTCCAGGTCGAGGAAGCGCGTTTCGACCAGAACGGCATCCGCTCGCTCTACGAGAGCGAAGCATTCCCGCTGCCCCGCCGTCCCAAGCCGGCCCCGGCCGCCGAGACCGACGCCGACGCGGCGTAAGTTTCGCAAACCCTTCGATGTGCGCAAAGGGCGCGATGGCCGAAAGGTCGTCGCGCTCTTTGTGTTTGAGGGGGCTATCCTCTCGCTTACGGAAATATGCTGAAGGCTCCGGTGTCCCGGACGCAGCGCTTGCGCTCCTTCGGCGATGCGCTGCAGAGCCGGGGCCCCCGCATCGACGTTCCCCTTGGTTCCTGGGTCCCGGCTCTGCGGCGCAGCGCTTGCGCGCCGTGCCTTGTCCGGGACACGAACGAGGTCGGACAAAAGTCGCTAAATCCTTGGCTGCTTGTCGAGCCAGCGGCGGAGCAGACGCACGTTGCGCATGTTGGCGCGGAACATGACGTCGAAGGCGTCACCCGCGAACGGGACCATGCCGACCACACCGTCGAGCGCGACATTGCCGAGCATGCGCGCGGTGACGTACCAGGGCGCGCCCAGCGCGCGGGCCTCGCGCACCAGCCACAGCGAGATCGCGGTGGTGATGATGTCGCCGACGACCGGGATCAGGCCGATCAGCCCGTCGATGCCGTAGCGGATGTTGGTCCCGGGCAGGATGAAGGCAACGTCGAGCAGCTTGGCGATCGCCTCGAGACGCGCGATGCGCTGCTCGCGCGTCAGATTGCCGAACGGGCCGCCCTGGCCGAACTCGAACCGGAATTCGCGAAAGCCCTGCTCCAGCGTCTCGGGGCGGATTTCGCGGCCGTCCTGGTCGATGATCGGCCCGCGGGTTCCAGCGCCCGAAGCAGTCGCGCGCGCACCGTTCCCCGAACGGGGCCGGCGGGGAGCGATAATTTCGTCGTCGGACATGGTCATGGCCTCAAGGGAACGCGCCTGGGCGGCGGAAGTTGCTGCGCCGCGCCGGAACGTCGCGCGCTCAGGTCGGTGTCGCCGCCGCCGCTTGCGGCTCCTTGATGTATTTATGCACGAGCCAGGACGAAATCACCGCGGGCACGAAGCCGACCAGGCCGTACAGGATGAACTGCACGGCGCCCGAATCCGGCCCGCGCGAGCTGTAGGTGAGCGAGGCCAGCACGAAGGCGAACAGGCCGACCAGCAGCATCCGCAAGGTGGGGCCGATCCGCCTGATGTGGACCAGGATGTCGTCGATCGCGCCGATCATCAGCGAGGGCAGCAAGCCGAACAGATAGCTGTATTGCAGGGTCTTGAAGAACACTGCGAACAGCTTGCCGACCTCGCCGAGATTGGTCTGGGTCCAATAGCCGGACTGATAGGTCGTCGTCAGCAGCAGCAGGAACCCGCCGACGAACGGGCCAACCAGCGCAAACACCAGATAGCGTTTCATCACAACACCCTCACACTTCTCCGGAGGTTATAGCAGCGCCGCGGGAACCTTGAACAGCGGGGCAAGCCCCGCCGTGGGGAACAAGTGGCAGGGCGACGAGTTCATGCAGGACCTGAATTCATCCCCTGTCAGATTGGAGCCGCCGATGGCCCGCAAATTTCTTCTGGCGACGATCACGCTGGCGGCCCTGACCGGCCTGTCGCAAACGTCCGCTTCTGCACAAGGCCACATGGGCTCGCCGCAGGAGCAGCAGGCCTGCTCGCGGGACGCATCGCGCTTCTGTCGCAAGGACCTCGGCAATGACGGCGCGGTGCAGGGCTGCCTGCAAGCCAACCGGGCCAAGCTGTCGCGCGCTTGCAGCAAGGTGTTTCAGAGCCACGGCATGTGAGGGCCGCACCGATTTCCGCAGGTGGAGAGTGACGCCATGTTGCACGACGAAGAACTCTCGATCCTGCGGGACATCAGTCAATCCGTTGCCTTCGCCGACGACCGCCAGGGCAAGATGGGGCAACTGATCGCCGACGGCTACGTGATGAAGGACGGCGACCTGTTCGAGCTCACGGCCAAGGGCGTCACTGCCGTCGAGGAACACGCCGCCGCGCTCGGCACGAGCGACATTGGACAAGCCGGCGCGTCCTCCGATCGACTGATCTGATCGCGTGCGCAGGCGTTGTGCGTGACGTCCACGCAACAACCGCAATTTCCTTCATGCCGACCATTGCGGCTGCGCGACAATGGCGCATACTTCGCTCGGGCGGCGCAGCACTTTTCGATTCGAACAATCAAGAAATCGAGCGACCACATGCGGGACTGAACTCCCGACGTGAAGGCTGTGACATGCGGCAGATCAAGTCGCGTGCGGCGCCCCAATAACCAAGTGGCTCAAGCCTACGGGAACTCGGGGATCCATTCTGCATGACACGCACTCAGACCATCTCTTCGCCTTTGAAGACCACCGCTTCGCTGCTCGCCGTCGCAACCACCGCCATCGCACTCCAGACCTCACCCGGCCTCGCCTTCTCATCCGAAGCGCAGCAGATGTGCACGGGCGATGCGATGCGGCTGTGCTCCAGTGAGATCCCCGACATCCCCCGGGTCAGAGCCTGCATGGTGCGGAACAAGGCGCAGGTCAGCCCCGGCTGCCGCGCCGTGATGGACCGCGAAGCCGCGGCATCAGCATCGCACAAGCGGGAAGCAGCGGCGCAGTAAGCTACTCGGCGTCATTCCGGGGCGTGCGAAGCACGAACCCGGAATCCATTGGGCAGCATGTGACGCGGTGAAATGGATTCCGGGCTCGCGCTACGCGCGCCCCGGAATGACGGAGAACGGCTCGCCTCGCCCTAATCGCCCCACTGCGCGAAGGCGTCGTTGAAGGCACGCTCGCCCGGGGCGCCCTTCTCGATGGCGATGATGGCGCGGCGCTGGTTGGCGTAGACCAGCGGCACGTCGAACCAGGAGCGCTCCTTCAGGAGCTGGACGTTGCGGGTGCGGTCGGCGTCGACGTTGGAGAGGCCGACCAGGAAGAAGCCGTCGGTGACCTTGACCGCGAGGCCTGCGAGGGGCGTGCCGCGCGCCTGCTCGTTCGACTTCATCAGGATGCCCGGCACGTTGGAGACGCTGCCGCCCGGGAAATCCGGCGGCAGGATGAAGGTCAATTCCGCGGTGTGGCTCGCCGGCAGCGAGGAGTCGGTATTGCGGCGGAACGACATCGTCATCTTGAACTTGCGGTCGGGAATCTCGATGTCGGCGCGCACGGCGACGTCAGCCTTCTGGGTGCCCGAGGCCTTGATCGGCTCCAGCCGCCACACCACCGAGCCGACATATTGCTTGCCCTTCGGATCGGACGGATCCTCGTCGTAGAGCACGACCTTCTGCGCCACCGGCGCGACCGGCTGGTCGCTCGCCGAGGGCTGGCCGACGCGATCGGGGATCTTCGGCTTGGTCTGCGGCTGCGAGGCATCCTTCGGCGCCTCGACCACCTGGGTCGGCGAGGACTTGAACAGGTTGGTCGCGATCTGCACCAGGGGCTTGCCCCAGAGGATGCCGGCACCGACCAGGATCAGCACGATGCCGACGGCGATCGCGCTCTTGAACGGAAAGACCGAGCGGCCGCGCTTGGCCTTCTTGGCGTCGCGCTCGAGCACCGGGATGTGCGGGCGCGCCGAGGCCGGCCGCGGCGCATAGCGCTCGGCCTCCTCGATCGACTCGTCATAGGAATAAGGCGCCTCGCCTTCGGCGACGCGGTTTTCCAGGCTCGGCTCCAGCCGGTCGAATTCCGGCGAGGGCGAGGGCACGTTGGCATAGGTGCGGCGTGCGGCGCGGCTCGCCTGCGCGGCGGCGCCGCCGAGATCGTTGGCATCGGCCGTGATGTCGCGGAAGCCGCGCACGCCCGGAGCGGGAGGCAGCGCCGGCGGCGGTCCGATGTCCGGCGGACGGCGACCACCCGCGCGATCGCGCCCCGCCGGTGGAGGCGC